>JAVBYB010000179.1 GCA_030824255.1 bacterium | reverse complement strand
AGCTAAACCGGCGGCTGCATACAACGGTGTTGATCGCCACGCACGACATGGCGCTGGTGCGCCGCGCGAAGGCGGACGTTCTGCGACTTGCCGACGGGATGGTGGTGCGCGTGCCGCAAGATACGCGGGAGGGACCGGCATGAGCCGCTCTGGCGCTCCGCTGCTGCCACGGGAAGATGCGCGTGAGGCGGCGCTGTTCTTTGTCGTGTGCGCGCTGTGCTTTCTTGCGGCGTTCTCCGGTCTTGTCGCGCGTGCGTCGTACGCAGCGGCCGGCGCATGGACGAGCGAGGTGACCGGCCAGATCACGATCCGCGTTCGCGGCGGCGAGGCGGATGTCGCGCGCGCTGTTGCGATCACCACGGGCACGGCAGGCATTGCTGCGGCGCGCGCGCTGGATCGGGCGGAATCGGAAGAGCTGTTGAAGCCGTGGCTGGGACCGGACGGCCTGCCCGAGGACATTCTGTTGCCGACGCTGATTGCGGCGGAGGCAGCTCCAGGATCGACGGGTACGGCGGCGCGGGTATCCGAAGCGTTGGCGCAGGCAAAGATAGACGCGACGGTGGATGATCATGTGACGTGGTCCGCCGATGCGCGGCGAGCGACCGATACGATCGGCGTTGTGGCGCTGTCGGCGGTGATCCTGCTGGGAGCCACGGGCGTGGCGGTGATCGCCTTCGCCACACACGCGACGCTGCTGGCGCGGAAGGACATTGTGGAGCTGCTGCACCTGACCGGCGCCAAGGACAGTTTCATTTCAGGCCTGTTCGAGCGGCGCTTCCTGATGCTGGGCGTGCAGGCGGGCGCGCTGGGGGCGCTGCTGGCATTCGGGGCGGCGGCCTTCGCGCTGTTTGCAGCAAGGCAGGCGGAGGGACAGGCGTGGCTGCTGCCGCAGCTGTCCCTGTCGCTGGCGGATGGGCTGATCCTGGGCCTGGCCCCACTGGTCGCAGGCGCGGCGTCCATGGTGGCCGCCAAGGTGACCGTCATGCGCTCGCTTTCGGACATGGTCTGAACATGAGGATCCCGACAGGTGTTTGGAAAACAGCCTCTTCTGCTATGACCTGACCCCGTGCGAATCCTGGCGCTCATAGTCCTGTTCATCCTGGCGACCGTCCTGCTTGTGGCGGGCTGGGACTTCTCGCGCTTCATCGCGCGGGCCGACCGGGCCGTGCAGCCCGATCCGCCGCTGAATGCGGAGGCCGTGACCGCCCTCACGGGCGCCGCCGACGCGCGCATCATCTCCGCGATCCAGCTGGCGGATTCGCTGGACCTGCCGGTGCTGATCTCGGGCGTCAACATCGACACAACGCCGGCGGACATCGCCCGCATCGCAAACGTGGCTCAGCCCCAGATCGACTGCTGCGTCACGCTGGGCAAGGCGGCGGCGACGACCGAGGGCAATGGCGCCGAGACCGCGGACTGGGCGCGCCGCAACAAGGTGACGCGTATCATCGTGGTGACGTCGGAGTATCACATGGACCGAGCGCTGCTGGAGCTGCAGCGCGCTATGCCGGAGGGGGTTTTCATTCCACACGCCGTGACGACCACAAAGGTCCGGCCGGGCGACTGGTATACGGACGCCACGACCGCGAAACTGCTGGTTGAGGAATGGATCAAGTTCCGGCTTGCCGGCCTGCGCGGCGCCGCGTTCGATCAGGGAAGCACGGGATGACCTTCGTTCGATCGCTGCTCTTCAACATCTGGTTTTACATCACCATGCTGGTGATCGGCCTGCTGGCCATGCCGTTCTCGTTCCTGTCGCGCAGGTTCGCGCTGGGAGCGATCCGGTTCTATGCCCACGTACAGGCCTTCGGGCTCTGGCTGTTCTGCGGCGTATCGATGGAGGTGCGCGGCAAGGAAAACCTGCCGAAAGGCCCCGGCCTGATCGCGATGAAGCACCAGTCGACCTGGGACACGATTGCCCCGTTCATGTTCATGGAGAACCCCGCCTTCATCCTGAAACGGGAGTTGCTGAAGGCGCCGGTGTTTGGCGTTTACGCGTCCCGCGTCGGCATTCCGATCGACCGGGCGGGCGGCGCAAAGACGATGAAGCTGATGCTGGCGGCCGCCAGGATCGGCGTCGCCGCGGGCCAGCAGATCGTGATTTTTCCCGAAGGCACGCGGCAGCTGCCGGACACGCCGACCGAGATAAAGCCAGGCGTTGTCTTCATGTACAACGATCTTGGCGTGCCCTGCGTACCGGTGGCGCTTAATACCGGCCTTGTCTGGCAGGGCTCCGGTTTCCTGCGCAAGTCGGGCAAGATCATCTTCGAGATCTTGCCGCCCATCGAGCCCGGCCTGAAGCGCGCCGAATTCACGCAGCGCCTGACCGACGCGCTGGAACCTTCAACCGTGAGGCTAGTGGCCGAAGGGCGGGCAGCGCAGGCCTGAGCGCAACACTGCAAAAAAAACGTGTGCTTACTGTACGATATGCGACAACTCGCCGTTGCGTGCAGTGCAGCGTGGCGCACTAAATGCATTATCAGCTTGCTGACGGTCAGGGTGGGGATCGGCACATCTGTTGCGCCTGGGCTTTGTTGGAAGTCACCATACTCTGACGATAGTTAACCGAGATCCCGACGATGGAAGCGGCAAGTCGCCCGCTGACAGTGCACCCGCGGTGGGCGCACCGAACGTTGATTCCGCCATCCGGTCCGCGCTGCTTTGGAACTTCGTTACCCTCGCCTTCGCGCAGATCGTGCTGGCCACGATCTTCCTTCTGCTCGCCACGCGACTTGATCCGGCGACGTTTGGATTGTTCGCGCTGGCGGCGGTGATCACCGACGTTTTCTACACGCTCGGGATATCCTCGTCGGTCGATGCGCTGGTGCAGCGCCAGGATTTCTCCCGACGTACGCTCTCCTCCGTGACATGGGTGGCGGCGGGCATCTGCGTGATTGCAACGCTCGCCTTCTTCGGCGTGGCGATGACCTACGCCAGCGCCATGCGTACGCCGGAAATCGCCGGCATTCTCGAAGTGCTGACGCTGACGACGCTGATGCTGCCCTTCGCCATTGGCCCGACGGCGGTGATGCGGCAGCGGTTGGATC
>JAVBYB010000589.1 GCA_030824255.1 bacterium | reverse complement strand
CGACCACCAAGGCGGCCTGTGCGGCGAGGACGTCGGTCTTGACCGGTTCGAGCCGAAATACTTCCTGATCTCGGGCGTGCCGAACAACAACACGCGCCTGTCGACCAAGGTGCGCGTCTCGGCGAAGCGCGGGCAGCGGATTCTCATCCGCATGCTCAACGCATCCTACTCGCTGGTCACGATGCGCATCGTCGGTCTCGACGCGACGATCTACGGCAATGACGGCCGCCACCTCGGCAGCGCGGATTGCCCGTGGAGCAAGCCGATCCAGGTGCCGGCTGGCACGACTGTTGAAACGATCACGGCACAGCGTCGCGACATGATCGTGGTTCCCACTCAGGCTGGCCAGTACCGGGTCATCTTCGAGTTCCGCGATTGGGTCACGGGCCAGATCCAGGACGGTGGTCGCGGCATTGCCGAGACCGTCATCAACGTCACGTGATGGTATGATCAGAACTGTTCTCAAGGCTGGTTTCGGCGCGGCGGTTCTGCTGGCGCTGGCTGCATGCAGCAGCGAGGCGTCTCAGGGCGCGGCGGCGGATGCTGCTGGCGCCGGCCTCGCTGACGCCGTGGCGCTGGCCGCAGAGAACGGTTCTGTTTCACCTGAAGGCGAACAGGTTGCGGCTGGCGATGACAACATCATCGTTGGCGAGGGGCGGGATGGTCACGGCGTTCACTATGATGCGCCGTCGCTCGATACGCTCGGCGGCAAGTTCGAACTGATCAATGCTGCCGATGGCGGCGCCTATACCGACAGCGAGCTGCTGGGCAGCTGGTCGCTGATCTATCTCGGCTACATGGAATGCCTGGAGGCATGCCCGATCGCGCTGAAGAGCATGCCGGTGGCGGTGAAGGAGATCAACGCGGCGGGTGTTCCGGCCAAGGCGGTGTTCATCGACATAAATGCGCCGCGTCTCGACGACATGTCGGGCGCGATGGGGCATGGCGAGGGCGGGTCACACGCCAGCGCTGCGGCTGCTGATGTCGCGTCGGGCGCGCATGTGGGCGAGCATGGCGCGGGCGTGACCGGACCTGAGGTTCGTCGCCGCGCGATCAAGGAATGGGCGAAGATCTACGATCCTTCGATCGTGATGCTGGCGGGGTCGCGCAAGCAGTTGCTGGCGACCAAGAAGATCTTCCAGACGCGCGTCGAGCAGAGCATGCTGCCGACCACAGAGAAGATCCACCACCTGAACCACACGACGGCCATCTACGTGATGAACCCGGAAGGCAAGATCGTGGGGATCCTGTACCACTCCGACCCGTCGAAGCAGATGGCGCAGACCGTCAAGGAACTGGCGCGTCCGGGGTCTTCCAAGACCTGATATCCGAGACATTCAAGACAACGCAGGCGCCGCGGCCTTCGGTTTCGCAGCCGTGTCGTGATGCGTGGCTGCAGCCTCAGGCGAGGCTTTCGGTCAGCGAATAGCCCACGCCGCGTGCGGTTTTCAGCTCGACCGTTGCGTTTGCCCCGGCGAGCAGGGATCGCAGCCGCGAGATCGCTGTCTCAAGGGCGTTTGGGCTGACGACGGAAGATGAATCATACAGCGCGCCCTCAAGATAGGCGCGAGTGCAGACGCGCCCGTGACGCCGGAGCAGGGCGACCAGGAGCTCACCCTCGCGCCGGGAGATCGACAGCGGGGCATCGTTGATGGCCAGTTCAAGCGTATCGGGCTTCAAGGTCAGGTTTCCGAGGCGGATGGGTTCCAGCTCCAACGCGCGCGGGCGGCGGAGCAGGGCGCGGCAGCGGGCCACCAGTTCGGCGAATGCGAACGGCTTTACCAGGTAATCATCCGCGCCAGCATCAAGGCCGGCCACACGGTCTTCGATCGCACCGCGCTCCGACATCATCAGAACGGGGATATTGAGGCCGTCCGCGCGCGTGCGCTTGAGGAATTCCAGACCGTCTCCGTCTGGCAGGTTGCGGTCCAGCAGGATGAGATCGACCTGCGTATCGAATGCGATGTCGTAGGCTGAATCGAGATTGCGTCGCCACTCGACGCGATAGCGCGCGCTGAAAAGCGCCTGCGCGATCGCCGCGCCCAACCCGTTATTGTCTTCGACCAGCAGTATTGTCACGAGTGTAAGCGCGGCCCCCAGTCTCAGTTATTAACTATCATCCTGACGCATTCCGGCGCGGGATAGGGATCATATGGTTGTCAAATCCCGCGATAGTTCACGTCACGGAATGCCAAAGTCAGGCATTTGAGAATTCTCTTTTGAGGAGAGTCTGTTCGATCCGACACACGCGGAGACAGCCCGGAAAGCATTTCCGGGAAATAGCATTAAGGTTGGATGCAGCCGCAACATCTGTTTGGACTCTCCGATATTAATTTCGCCTGTCTGGTTAAATATAGATTGTATGCATTGCCTAACAGGCGAGTTTTCGAAGGTCAGAAAACCGCTGAATCCCCCGAGAACGCACAACCTTTATACCTAAAATGTCGCAAATGTTTCCCGGCCTGCACAGGGCTTGAAGCCCTGTGGCAATGAAACCAGCCACCCAGAGCAACAGTTAAAATTCATCATTAAAATCTCTCGGGCGGGGAAACATCTCTTGTCCGCCCATGGTCAGGGATGAATAAGGTACCTGACGGGAGCCTGATGGAATAAATATCGCATCTGGTCTCAATGGCATTTTTGCCGGGTTTGGTGGGGTTCCAACAATGAGTGCTTTTAAGCTTAATATTGCGGATCTGGTTTTCGTTCTGAAACAGATCAAGATTGCCGAGGCGAATGCCGACGGCACGCCGCTGACTGAAATCTGGGTGGACGCAAACGGCAACATCGTTCCCGAGGGAACGCCTGGCGCCCAGCTCGCCGTCGGCTCTCCGATGGCCCCGTTCGGTCTGCGGACCGTGGACGGCTCCTACAACAACATCACGCCGGGGCGCGAGCTCTGGGGCGCCGCCGACCAAGGCATGCCGCGCCTGCTGACCCCGAACTACGTTAACGAAGGCGACGATACCTTCTCGCCCGGCGGTCCGCCGATCACGAACAACAACTATGGCGTTTCCGGCAGCGTTGCCGACGCCGACCCGCGCATCATCT
>JAVBYB010000161.1 GCA_030824255.1 bacterium | reverse complement strand
GCTGGCGCATATCGCGTTCGGCCAGCCGATGACGCGCGACGAGCGCAAGTTCGACCGTATCGGCCTGGGCGATCCGGCGAAGGATGGCACAGGCGCGCTGCTCGAAGTGGGCGACGGGAAGGGCAACAGTTTTGCCCAGCTGCTGGTCGGCCAGCGCGATGGCAAATCCTACGTCCGCAGGCCGGACGACCTGCAGGCCTGGGAAATCCAGGGCGCGGTGGTTCCGGCGCTGCAACGCGCAACGGCATGGCTGGACCTCGATGTGGTGCGCGTGTCGGCGGGCGAGATTGCCGGCGCCGATGTGCGGCCGGGGCAGGGGCCAGCCTATCGGCTCGATGCCGCGCCGGGCGGCGGCTTCGCCCTGGCGCCGCCGAACGATCGCCGGCAGGTCCTGGCAGCCCTGGCGCCGGTGATCGCAGCCGAGGCGCTGACGCGATTCTCTCCGGTGGATGTGGCGCCGGCGGGAGAGATCGCTGTTGGCGCTCCGGCAGGCGATCACATCACGCGGCTGAATTCGGGCGTTGCCATCGTTGTGCGGGCCTGGCGCGCGAAGGATCGCGGCTGGGTCACGATCAGCGCGGCGACGGCGGAGGGGGCGAGCCCTGAAGCGGTTGCGCATGCAGCCGAGATCAACGCCAAGTCGGCGGCGTGGGCCTATGGCCTGACGGAGCTGGACTGGAGCGTATTCACGACGCCGCTGGATGCGATTGCGGAGTAAGGCGCGGCGTCGCGACTACTTCTTCTGAAGCGCGCCGATGATCATGCCTTCGGAGCCGCTCTTCTGGATCATCACGACGCAGGCCGAGGGGCATTTGACGGGGAAGCGCTGCACGCCGCCGGTCCATTCGCCAACCTGTTCGAACTTGGTGACGAGGTTCCAGTAGGTCATCGCCGTGCCCTTGTTCGTGCCGCCGCCCGGCGTGACCTTGGTGAGGCCGGGGCGGAAGTGCACGACGACGACGCCGGCTTTCTGCGTGTCCGCCGGCATCGCGCCCGAAACGAGCACGAGGTTCTTCTCGAAGGCGATGTTGGCGGGATAGGCGCTGATATCGCGGCGGGCGAAGGCGCCCTCGATGTCCTCGATCTTCGTGCCCGGACCATGCAGGCGGCCTGAGTAGACAACCTGCGGCGTATAGGGTCCGCGATACTTGAGCGCGCGATTGTAGCGCTTCTGCCGTTCGGTGAATTCGGTCTTCGCGAACGTGTCGTCCCAGCCGAGATAATCCCAGATGCCCACCGGATAGGTGAGGGCGATCACGTCCGACCGTTCGGCCAGCTTGGCGATGTTGGCGTTCGCGACCGGGCAGTTGCCGCAGCCCTGGCTGGAGAACAGCTCCATAACCACCGGGCGCACGGCGTGCTCGGGCACGTCCATACCGCCTTTCTGGGCGAAGGCGGCAGGCGCGGCCACAAGCAGCAGGAGCGCCGAGGCAAAAGTTGCGAGAAAAGACCTCATCAGGACCCGTTATCTCGCGACCGCGAAAAACCGCGAATCAAGAGGGCGTGACCCCCTGATCACCCCGATCTCACGAAGCCTTGGCCAGCTCCCTGAGCACGTAGTGGAGAATGCCGCCGTTGCGGAAGTAATCCAGCTCGTTTTCAGTATCGATGCGAACTTTCACCTCGACTGACTGCTTAACGCCGTCGGCCCCCGTGATCTCGATGGTCAGGGACTGACGCGGGGTCAGGCTGGCCACGCCGCCGATCGAGACGGTTTCCGCGCCGGTCAGGCCCAGCGTGCGCCAGCTGACGCCCTCTGCGAACTGAAGCGGAACCACGCCCATGCCGATCAGGTTCGAGCGGTGGATACGCTCGAAGCTCTCGGCGATGACGGCGCGGACGCCGAGCAGGCGCGTGCCCTTGGCGGCCCAGTCGCGCGAGGAGCCGGTGCCGTATTCCTTGCCGGCGAAGATCACCAGGTCACGGCCTTCGGCGATGTATTCCATCGCCGCGTCGTAGATCGCCTGCGTGTCGCCCTGCGGGAACTTCTTGGTCACGCCGCCTTCGGTGCCGGGAACGACGTGGTTCTTGATGCGGATGTTGGCGAACGTGCCGCGCATCATGACTTCATGGTTGCCGCGACGCGCGCCGTAGGAGTTGAACTCGGTCACGGGAACCTGACGCTCGCGCAGGTACTTGCCGGCCGGACCCTTGGCCTGGATGTCGCCTGCGGGCGAAATGTGATCGGTCGTGATCGAATCGCCGAACAGGGCGAGCACGCTGGCGCTGTGCACATCCGTGATCGGGTTCGGCGTCATCGTCATGCCCTCGAAGTAGGGCGGGTTCTGGACGTAGGTGGAGGCCGCCGGCCAGCCATAGGTGGCGCCGCCCTCGACCTTGATCTTCTGCCACTGCTCGTCGCCCTTGAAGACGTCCGAATAGCGCGCAGCAAACATTTCGGCGGTGACGACCGCGCGCACGATGTCGGCGATTTCCTTCGACGTCGGCCAGATCTCGGAGAGGTAGACCGGCTCGTTGTTGTCGTCGTAGCCGATCGGGTCCTTCGTGATGTTGATGTTCATCGAACCGGCGAGCGCGTAGGCGACAACCAGCGGCGGCGAGGCGAGATAGTTCGCGCGGACGTCGGGGTTCACGCGGCCTTCGAAGTTGCGGTTGCCCGAGAGCACCGAGCAGGCAACGAGATCGCCCTCTGCGATGGCTTTCGAGATGTTCTCCGGCAGCGGACCGGAGTTGCCGATGCAGGTCGTGCAGCCATAGCCGACAAGGTTGAAGCCGAGCGCGTCGAGGTCTTCGGTGAGGCCGGCCTTGCCGAGATAATCGGTGACGACCTGGGAGCCCGGCGCGAGCGACGTTTTCACCCACGGCTTGGAGGTTAGGCCACGTTTACGGGCATTTCGGGCCAGAAGGCCGGCGGCGATCAGCACGCTGGGGTTCGAGGTGTTGGTGCACGAGGTGATGGCCGCGATGACCACGTCGCCATGGCCGATCGTGTATTCCTCGCCTTCGACCTTGGCGCGGACATGCGCCTTGTCGAGACGCATGAATTCCTTGTCCATACAGATCGCGAAGTTGTCTGCGGCGTCCTTGAGGACGATGC
>JAVBYB010000553.1 GCA_030824255.1 bacterium | reverse complement strand
ATGGCCGGCCTCGTGCCGCAGGATCTGCATGCACTCGCGGCGCGTGCCGCCCTCGACCTGCTTGAACATCTTGCGCTCAAGGCGCGCGAGGCGGGGGTGGGCAAGGTAGAACGGGATGGCGATGCCGGGCGTTGTGTCCGGACTGAACCATTCGTCGGAAATCCAGGCGTGGGCCTGAACGAGGCCGCGGCGCTTCAGTTCGCTGTTGAGGTCGGTGACGCAGCCCTGAATCCAGGTGCCCTCGATGGACACATGCAGATCCTTGAGCCGCATCTGGAGCAGCTCCTTGTCCGGGAGATACGACCACCAAGGCTGCCGAGACTTTGTCTTCATTGACCAGAGGGTCCCGCCGGAATCGCCCATCAGCTCATCTCCCCCGGAGCGGTCGCCCAGGCCCGACGCCGGGTCACGATCCGGGCGAGCCGGACCGGGACACTTCCGGACGATTGAGACCTGTAATGCAAGCTGGCAACCTCTCCGCAAACGATGTGCGGACGGAACGCTTTCTAAACCATAAATCTTCGGCGACACCCCGGAAAAAGTAGCTACCGCCCGGGTTTTTTCACATCAGACTGGATCGTAGGGGAAAACGTCGGCCGTGGCGTCCAGAGGGAAGAAATCCGGGGCCATGGCGGGAAGGCAGGTATCGAGGATTTTTCGGGGATTCCAGCCGGAAAGGTCGGCCATGGAGCGGATGGGGCGGGGTTGGTCGAACAGTACGATCTCGTTGCCCCGAACGCTGAAAATCTGGCTGGTGACGTGGGAGGCGGCCGGAGAGCACAGGGCCACGGCAAGCTGAGCCACCTGGTCGGCGCGCATGGCGTCCCGCATCCGCGCGACCCGTTTGGCGCCCGTCTCGTCCTTGACCGGGATCGATTCGATCATCCGGGTCCACGCGAAGGGGGCGATCACATTGGAGCGGACGTTGTTCCGGGCTCCCTCCATGGCGACTATCCGCGACAGGCCTACAATGCCCATCTTGGCGGCGGCGTAGTTCGCCTGTCCGATGTTTCCGATCAGGCCGGACGTGGACGTGAAGAGGACGTAGGCCCCGTCCTTCTGCTCACGGAACAGCTCGATCGAGGCTCGCGTGACGTTGAAGGAGCCGCGCAGGTGGACCTCGATGACCCGGTCCCAGTCCTCCTCGGTCATCTTGTGGAACATGCCGTCGCGCAGAATCCCAGCGGGGTTCACGATAGCGTGGAGGCCGCCGAACGTATCCTTCGCCTGCTCGATCATCCGGTTGACGGCCTTGAACTCGGAAACGCTTTCCGAGTTGGAGACGGCCTCGCCGCCGGCGGCCTTGATCTCGCGGGCGACAGCTTCAGCGGGGCCCGCTGAGCCTTCGTCGCCGCCCGTCAGCGCCCCGCCGAGATCATTCACCACGACCTTCGCGCCTTCGCGCGACAGGAGAAGTGCGGTTTCCCTGCCGATACCGTTGCCGCCGCCCGTAACCAGGACAACCTTGCCGTCGAGCACGCCCATGAGTGTTTCTCCAGTTTTACCGGGCATCCTGCACACGGGCGCGCCTGAGGGAAGGCGACGTGCCCAGCCTGGGCCGTCACATTATTTCCCTTGCGCAGGGGGCTGACTGTCCCTATTTGCACCCCCCGATAACCGGCTGCGCGAAGGGCCCCCGATTCCTTAAATGGGTTTGGGGGGAAGACGGCGACCAGCGGTGATGCGCTGACCTGGGCAGAGGCAAGAAGCCGAAGCTGCGGTCGTTGGTTCGTCACTCTCGTCTTCGGAGCCCCTGGCCCCATGTCCTCGCCTGCCGCCATTCCCGCCTATTCCATTCTGCTCGATGCGCCGGAGCATGCGGCCGCCGTAGAGGCCCTGTACGACGATGTTTTCGGACCCGGCCGCTTCGCCAAGACGGCCGAACGCTTGCGGGAAGGCAACGCCCCCATCGCCGACGCCAGCCTTGTCGCCATCGACAGCGAGGGCCTGACGGGTGTTGTCCGCGTGTGGCCGGTTACGGTGGGCGAGAATGCGCGCGCGGCTTTCCTGGGGCCGATCGCAGTTGCCGAGCGCCGCCGCGGCAATGGCGTGGCCTTCAAGCTGATGGAGCGCGCCATCGGCGTTTGTCGCGAGCAGGGATACGCCGCCGTCATCCTCGTGGGGGATCTGGAGTACTACGAGCGCTTCGGCTTCAAGCCGACCGGCGAACGCTTCCAGCTTCCCGGCCCGGTGGATCAACGCCGCGTGCTCATCCGCGACCTGTCGGATCGGGCAGGCAAGCTTGAGGGCGTGCTCGGCGTTCCGCGCTGAACTCAGGTCCTGCGCGCCTGCGGAGCCTCGCCTAGCGACCCTCGCGGCGCCAAGCCAGCATCAGGAACGCGCACGCCAGCAGCATGCCGACAACGCCGGGAAGCAGCGTCGTGGACTCAGTTGCGCGCACCGCATAGGCCTCGCGGCGGCGAAGGCCGAACCAGTCGTCAGCCGAGGCGTTGCCGCGTTCCGCCACGCGATCCATGCGGGGCAAGTTTGGCGTGCCATCGGCGCCGAGACGATAGACGCCGCCGAGTGTCGATGTCGCCAGCGGTTGAACCTTGTCGACCGTGGCGCGGAGATCGAGATATTCACGCGGATGTGTCGGACCGCGCAGGGTGACAGCGTTCAGCTTACCGCTCGTCGCGCGATAAAGACCCAGTCCCGGCGCAGGCATGGCCGCCTGGTAGATACCCGGCGAAATCAGCGACCAGTCCGTTTGCACCTCGGCGCCGTCTGGGCCGCGCATCATCAGCGGCGGCGGGGAGTCGGAAAGCGTTTGCAGGCGAGCTTTTACTTCCGGCGAAGCGCCAGCTTCAAGCGTAAGCAGTTCTTCTTCCAGCTCCGGCTCCTTCATGAGCCAGTGAGCCGTGCGGCGGATCAGCTCCGCATAGGGGCCGCCGCCTTCATAACCGCGCGCCCATAGCCAAAGCTGATCGGACATCACGCTGGCTACGCGGCCCTGGCCGACGCGGTTCAGCAGGAGAAGCGGCGCGCCGCCGGGCGTCTGCATCAGGGCTTCGGAATTGCCGCCGTCCGTTCGCATGTAGCGCATCCAGGGTCCCCAGC
>JAVBYB010000570.1 GCA_030824255.1 bacterium | reverse complement strand
TGCCGGCTTCGCCCCAGGCGGTGGTTTCCGGCAGCGGGCGCAGTTTACGATAGCCGTCGTAATCCAGGCCCTGGAAGACGGCGGGGAGAGTGTTTGCGGGGGCGATGTAGGGCGCGGCGGCGAGATCGCTCGCCTTGGCTGAAATGATGTCGAACAGGACGTCAGCAGGGGTCGGTTGCGCGAGCGCGGGCTGAGCCAGCAGGCCAGCCGCAAGTCCCCCGATCATCAACCGTGAGGCCAGAAGCCTCGCGAGCGCCAACATGAACATACCCCTCGCGTGAACGCCAAACGGGCGGAGCACGCAGCCTCGGCTGCCTTTTGGGGTGTGTTTCTCTCCAGGCGCCCCTTTTTGAAGGCGAGGGCGCTCTTGAGACGGTCATGTAGTACGGATCGCGAAGGCCCGCTTGCGGCATCGCAGCAAAACGCCTCTCCTTTCCGCGATTTAATCGAGCCGGTGCGGCGATCCGGCAGGCCGGAGTGGCGGCGCCCAGCAATCAGGCGCTCCCGCGGCAAAAAGAAAAGGCCGGAGCGAAGCTCCGGCCTTTCCGTTCGTAAGCGGTGAGTCGATCGACCTAGAGGTCGATGTCGTCGCGCGCCGGCATCATGCGGCCGAGGCCGGACGCAGCCATTTCCTTGGCGTCGAGCGCGCCGGAGCCGTCAACGTCGAGCGCCTTGAAGCGCGGCTTGATCGAAGCCATCGGGCCTTTCAGCTCGTTCTCCTGGATCACGCCATCGATGTTGTCGTCGATCATGCCGATCGACATGGAC
Organism: bacterium; assembly: GCA_030824255.1. Classification (GTDB taxonomy): domain Bacteria; phylum Pseudomonadota; class Alphaproteobacteria; order Caulobacterales; family Hyphomonadaceae; genus UBA7672. Next base: position 2,295 of record JAVBYB010000570.1, on the reverse strand, counting down.
GCCATTAGTTGCGACTGGAGGTCGTTGCGGATGTTGTCCACGGTCTCGTCAGCCCAGCGATAGTTCACGCGGAAATACATCATCTCCTCGTGGGTCTGTTCGCCCCACGTGATGTCGCGTTTCGGGTCCGGGTTGGCACGGTTGTTCTCCGAATTGTCGTAGATCCATTTCGCGACGAGCTTGGTGCCCTTCTTGATCAGGATCGGCTCGATCGGATCGTAGTCGCGCTGCCAGTTGAAGTCGTACTTCGGCAGCGACAGGAGCATCGTTTCCTTGCCGTCCGGCGTGACCGTCTTCAGGTCAACGCTGTAACCGCGATAGTGGGAGTGCGGGTACAGGGTGTAAATGTAGGCGTCGGCCGGGAAGACCTGGTACGAGATTTCTTCGTGACGCGCGGTGTTGGCGGGGATCTTCAGCGCGAAGTCGCCAATGACGGTCGAGCGCTTGATGAACTTCGGCGGGGTCTTCAGCGTGTAGAAGCCGACCTGCGTACGGTCCGTCGCGGCTTTGCCGGTCGTCGTGTAGTGCATCTGGAAGTTCAGTTTGCCGCCGCCGGGAACCGGGGCGCCAGCATCCTTGGCGATGACCTGGGCTTCTGCGCCCGGCGTGTAGGAGCCGACCGAGCCGCCCGGAATCTTGGACTTCGGCAGTTTCGGGTCGGAGACGTGGTTCGACACGACGTGGTGCAGGACAGCGCGGTCACCCGGCTTGATCGAGATGGCGCGGAGCCAGCTGTCTTCCTTGAACGGGTTATCGACGCGCATGTTCTGGTATTCGATGAGGCCGGAGGCGGCCACGTCGAACGCCGGAAGCTCGACGATCACGTCGGGCTGGCCTAGATAGGTGGGCCATTCCGGAGCGACGCTGGCGTCTTCCTTGAGGACGTCACGGCCCGTGCCGCGCGGCGCGCCAGCTTCAAGCCAGTGAATCAGCGTCTTGGTCTGGGCGGCGGTCATGCCCTGGTCGTTCTGGAACGTGCCGATATGCGGGTCGGCGAAGTAGGGAGGCATCCGTTCGGCGCGAACCGACTCGCGGATCATCGGGGCCATCGCCTTGACGATCTCGTAGCTGTCCATGGCGAAGGGGGCGATGCCGCCCTTCTGGTGGCAGGTAACGCACTTCTCCTGGATGATCGGCGCGACCGTGTCCGTGTAGGAGATGCTGGCGTGCTCTGCGGCGCGGCCGCGTTCCGGGAAGGCGATTTCCTTGCCTGTTTTCACTTCAACGCGGGCGTTTGCGACCGGCTTGCCGGCGACAACGGCGTCGATCGCCTTGGCGGTTTCAGAGATCGGGCCGTGATAGGCGATCTTGAACTGGGCTTTCGGGTCGATGACGAAGATCTCGCCTTCGCGCTTCACGCCGAGGGATTCGCCAACCAGCTGCAGTTCGTCCATCAGAACCGGGATGTCGAAGCCCTGCTTCTTCACTTCGGCGGTCGCGGCGTCGCGCGTGCCGGAGGAGTTCACCATGTAGAAGAGCACGCCCTTGTCGGCGTAGGAGGCTTTCAGCGTCTCAAGCTGAGCGGCCGCTTTGCGCGACACGTCCGAGCCGTTGACCTGGCTCATGAGCACGATGGCTTTGGCGTCCTTGAAGTAGTGCAGCTCGTGCGCCAGCAGGTTGGTGTCCGTGAGCTGGAAGTTGTCAGCGCGCTCCGGCGTGGCGGCGGTTGTGGTCGGGGCCGCGATTGCGGAGACCCCGATCAGGGCGATGGCGCCGACGACGGCCGCGGCCATCGTGGAGGCGAGCAGGGCACGCTTCATGAAATTCTCCCAGGGCGGCACACAGGCCGGCAGTGTAATTATAGTTACGAGACATCGCCCAAACGATGAAAACCGTCAATGTCTACAGGGCCTTCCAGCGGGCAAATACAGCCCACAAATGGTCACGTTCACGCTAGTTGACGTAGCGGTAACTGAGGGTGTTCGCTGGGGCTGATACTCCAAACGTTGCACAGCGCCTCTAAGCTTGGGGGTTCGCTGCAGACCGTCGACCTGAATGGACGTCCAACTCCCTCAGCGCGGGCGACTGAGGAAGGAAAGAGGGCAGCGCTTTCCCCCTCTCAGGTCTGGGGGGTGAGGCCGAGGGCGGCGGAGGCGGCGGCGACGAATTTGTTGGTCTGGGAGAAGGCGGCGTCGAGCGGGGCTTCGCCGGCCGGGCTCGAAATCTTCGCCCAGTTGGCGGCGACGTCATCGACCGACGCCGCGGCGCCGCCGAGGAAGACGGCGGGCGTTTCATAGATGTGGACGACCGAGAAGCAGCCGGCGCCGGCGCCGAGGATGGTTTTCGATGGCGCGT
>JAVBYB010000219.1 GCA_030824255.1 bacterium | reverse complement strand
CAGCCAGTACAAACCCGCGGCCGTCAGACAGGCGGCGGAGTAGGAAGCAGCCCGCCGCGCCTCCCGCCCCACCCGCGCCACGTTCAGCTGATCTCAACCATCCCGCCGCACCCTGCGCGGAAAGTCCGAGCACAGCCCGATGGCCTCCCCCGCATCTTCACTCCCGCGCATCATCCTGCTCGCGCTTGCCGGCGCAGTCATGGCGTCGGTGATGATCTGGGCGGCGATGCAGCCGGAAGATCCGCTCTCGCCCTACATTCACACGGACAAGATGCGCCATGTCGTGGCCTTCGCCGCGGTCGGCCTCTGCGCCGGCCTGATGCCCACGCCGCGCTGGCGCTTGATCGGCCTCGGCGGCGTGCTCGCCATCGCTGTCGCGGTCGAAGCCGCCCAGATCCCGGTGCCGGATCGCAATGCCGACATCTATGATCTCGCGGCCAGCGCCATCGGCGCCTTCGCGGGCTTCGGCATGGGCGCAGCCATGATCTGGCTATGGGACGAAATCCGCGCGCGCGTCAGCCGCCCGGCGGCGCGCTCAACGCAAAAGAACTGAGGAACGACGTATACATGCCATGCGCCCGCTCGGTCAGTTCCGGGCTGTAGCGCACGCGCCGGTCCTGCGCTTCGATCTCGTCGAATGCATGCGTTGCGCCCTCGAACATCTCCACGCTGATCGGCAGGCGCGGCGTCTTCATGCCGGTCAGCGTGCGCGCAACACCCTTGCCGCCGACAACAGAGTCCGCCGTGCCGACAATTGCCTGCACCGGCACATCGACACGCAGGCCGCGCACGGGCGCCAGCGCGCCGAACCCCTGCCAGGGATACAGCACGAACGCGCCCACCACGCCGGCCATCGGCTCATCGGGAATGTTCGTCAGCCGCGTTTCCCTTTCCGCGTCCTTGCCCGGCTGCAACGCCATCGCGTCCAGAACGGTCCACGCGCCATGGCTCCAGCCCGCCGTCACGATGCGGTTCGGGTCCGCCCAGTCCTGCCCGCGCACCCAGTCAAGCATGGCGTAGAGATCGCCGGCCCGCTCACGTCCCCACAGCTGCAGGCCGGTGCAGACAGTTGCATAGGCCTCCATCGTGGAAATGCGGCGATGCCCGTAGCTGTCCACCACCAGCACAGCCCAGCCTGCCGCCTTCGCGACAGCCGCCCATCGCGCCTGCAGGTTCTTCTTGCCGCCGCACCCGTGCATCTGCACAGCCACCGGAAACGGCCCCTTGCCCTCAGGCAGGTAAAGCTCCGACCCCGGCAGCAGCGCGTCGATCCGCTGCTGCAGCGTCTCCCGCGCAAATGCCTGTGGCGACAACATCGTCAAAAATCCCACCGCTGCGAAGAGCGCAGCCAATGTCCGGAAGGTGGGAGCGAAAGGAGACATTGGCAAGCAGCACTCTCTGAGCGGACACACCTACCACGGCGTCGTTCAAGCGTAAGCGAAAGGCGCAGCCCGATCATTCCGCAAGCCCCGCCCACATGGTTCGACGGACGCCGCTTCGCGGCTGCTCACCATGAGGGCTACACGACCACAGCCTCTCGGAGCCCTCATGGTGAGCAGCGACCGAAGGGAGCGCCCGTCGAACCACGAGGGCGGGCTCACGATGCCGGCTGCGGCTTTGCGCCAAACCTCTCCCGCAACTCGCCCAGCAACGCACTGTCGAACTCACGCGATGGCAGGTCATTCCAGCTCGCGATTTCACGCTTCAGCAGCGCCGTTTCCTTCGCGCTCTCGAATGTCTCACCCGGAATGAGCTTCAGGTGAAAGAGCTGTTGCGGCGAATACCCCGTCAGCACCCACGAATAATGCCAGCCGAGCCCCGCCACCTTCGCCAGCTCGTTCGTGCAGTTCGAGAACAGCGTGTTGTAGAAACGCGGCTGCGTCGAGACGTCGATCGTTCCCTCCAGCAGCGAACGCAGGAAGTTGCGCTTCTGCGTTTCGTCCAGCCTGAGAGGATAGACGTAAACGTCCTTGTCGAGGAACGTCACGCGCCGCGTCAGCAGCTCGCGCGCCGTCGCCCAGATGTACGACAGTTCGAACTTGTTGAGCGCCCCCTGCACGGCGTCATACGTCTCGCCCTGCTCAAGCCGCGCTTCAACGGTCAGCCCCACAATGCGATCGCCGCCGAACTCGAACAGGATCAGCGTGTGCGCCGCATACTCTCCGCCGGGCTGCGGCTCCACGACGAACCAGACATTGCGCAGATCGTCGAACGTGTTGGCGAACGTCACGACATCCTTCTGCGCCGGGCCTTCGGGCGAATAGGACCAGTCGGCCACATGGTCGAGCGCGAACGAGCCTTGCGAGAGTTCGATCTTCGGCATCACCGCCAGGTTGTCGACCCACGTCCGGTCGAGGCGCGGCTCAGCCAGCATGACGCTGCCAGCCAGGATGGCGATGGCGCCGCCCAGCCCGATGGCCACGCCTGTGAAAGGCCGCTTTCTGATCCAGTTCCAGGCCAAGGTCCGCCTCATTCCGTGTACACAAACAAGCATGGGTCTGGCGCGGATGGGAAGCCAGAATAATGTTGCGCTTGGTCAGGGCTCGTGTCCCATGATCCTCACGGATTCACTGTGGGGGTGACGTGGTCCTGAAATGTCGATCAGGGGACTGGATATGCAATTCAAGACGATGATTCTGGCGGCCTCGGCCGTCGCAGCGCTTGTGCCTGCCGCCTTCGCGCAGGAGGCGGGGCAGTACGTGCGTCCCTACTGGTGGGACAAGCCGGTGGTCGAAGGCATTGGCCGTGCGCAGATTGAAGTCGCGCCGAACCGCGCCCGTTTCGACCTCGCCTTTGTCGAAACCGACGAGAAGTCCGACGAGGCCATGAAGAAGGCCGTGCAGCGCTCGAAGATCGCCTACGACGCCATCAAGAAGGTTGCGGGCGAAGCAGCCCGCGTCACCACCAGCGTCAACGTCACGGCGTTCTACAAACAGTACAAGGACAAGGAAGGCATGGTGCAGACCAACGCGCGCGCCGACCAGGTCGAAGGCTATGAGGCGCGCGTGTCGATGTCCGTGCTGCTGACCGATGTGTCGCTCGCCGGGCGCGCGCGCGCCCGGCG
>JAVBYB010000578.1 GCA_030824255.1 bacterium | reverse complement strand
CGGGACGAGATTTTCCTGCAGCGCCTTCTGACCCTGCTCGCCGACAAGATCGATACGCGCAACGAAAGCCTGCTGGCGACCTTCGATATCGCCACCGGAAGGATCAACACAGATATCGGATCTGATCCTGAAAGCCCGTTCGAGCCCGCCATATCAAGCGAACATGCGCGCCAGCCGCTCGCCGCCCCCATCGGCAACGGGCACGACCCCATGTTTGAACCCGCGCCAAAGGTCGTTTCAGTCTCGGCGCCCTCACATGAGCCTGACGCCGAACGCCTTGAAGACCACGAAATCGACCCCGTAGACGATGGCGAAGACGCCCTGTTCGTCGAGGGCGAAGGGGAGGTCGCACGGGCTCCGCCCGTCATTGTCGCCGCCCCCAGCGCGCCGGCCCCAGCGACAGAGGCGCGCTCGGCCGTCGCTCCCCTGCGTGCGAAACCAGCGCCCCGTATTGCCGATCTCGATCCGCTTCTCGATGGCCGTCCGCCACGCGCAAGCGGCGATGATTGGCTCAGCCGCCCAGGCCCCGGCCTTCAGGGCCAGACCGTCTCAGACCCGGACAGCGGTGGAGCAGGGCGCGTCCTGCTCGGAGTTGTGATCATCGTCGTGCTTGGCGCCATCGTGTTTGGCGCCTGGTACTTCACGGGCCAGACCGGCTCCGTATCCTCGATCTCGCTGACCCAGGCCGCAACGCCCGTGCCGGAGATTCGCGGCGCATCGGAAATGGAAACCGCGCCGGCAGACGGGGATTCCGCTGCTGCCGAATCGACCGTCACCGTGTCTGACGCACCAATTGAAGTCTCGCCCTACACGCCGCCGGAAGCGATGGTGGCGCGCGCATCCGGCCTCCGCTTCCGTGCGCGCCCGTCTGCCGCAGACGATGTGCCGGTCGTCTCCGAAACACGCACAGGCGGCGAGGCGCTGACCATTGACGGCCTCAGCACACAGCCGGATGGAGAATGGTATCGCGTCACGTTGCTCGATGGGCGGCAGGCCTGGTTCAAGGCCTCGCTCGCCGTGCCGCGCGCACGCTTTGCCGATGCGATCCGTTCAGCCCCAGATGGATCCGGCCCTTTTTCCGCGTGGGCGCCGCGAATCCTTGAGCCCGCCGAAGGCGCGCAGATCAGCGGCGGCGCGCAAACCGTGCGTCTGGCGTGGACTGGCCGCGATGAAGCCGCATCTTATGAAGTGGAAATCGAAGCTTACGACGCCATAGCCCAGCGCTGGATCTCGGAGCCGCAGCACAGTCAGGTCACGGTGGAATCAGAAACCGAACTGGCCGAGGCTTTCCCGTCAGCGGGTTTCTGGCGCTGGCGCGTGCGCGCCGTCTCCGCTGCCGGTGAAAAGAGCGACGTCAGCCGCTGGGCCGCGTTCAATATCCGGAATTGATTGGAAGCATCGGCCCGGCCCGCCCGCCACGGGACTTGGGATCAGGTGGCGGGCGTCCAGTCAGCGCTGCGTCCTGGTGGAAGCCGTGTGCGGTCATCACGCCGGCCTCCCGCTGCGCCGACCAGATCGCGAGGGGTATGCTCGCGAGACAGGTCGGAGAGGAGGGCCGGAGGGTAGGCCCTCACTTATAGGAAGAGGCCGGACCCTCTCGGGACCGGCCTCTCTGATCGCGCTGGCGACTGGGAATCGGGGGGATCAGCCGTCAGCGCGGTTCTGGAAGGCTTGCGCCACGGCGGTGGAGCCGAACTTGGCGATCGACTCACGCAGCGTGGCGTCAACGCACGCTTCCACGCGGGTACGCTGGTCGAGCGAAACCTTGCCCGTGCCGCGGCAGTACGCGCGCACGTCGCCTTCGAGGCGCACGAGAAGTTTCTCGGCGGACGGGGCGGTGGTCAGCTCGGCCGGATTGTACGTGAACTTGAATTTGAAGGCCTCGGGTTCCTGGCCAAAGGCCGGTCCGGTTGCGAAGCCTGCGGTTACCGCGCTGATGATGACGGCGGCGGCGATCAGGTTGGTGGTCGAAGACGTGTTTTTCATTGTTATGCTCCGATTGGACATGGCTCTTGCTCTTTCGTCCCTTCCGGGTGGCTCCTGACCGCCATCTCGAAAGTCGATGATTGTTTATCGAATAACAATATGTCCTGTCAATGAAGCAAATGAGGCGTCTTTGGGGCAGGCGCTGTTTTCGCGCGCGGCGTGCAACGCAAAACGCCCGGAGCGGTGGCTCCGGGCGTTTCGTTGGTGGTTTTGGATGCCGAACTAGCGGGAGGCGATAACGATCTCGGCGGCCGATTCCTGCTGGGCGTAGAGGCCCGTGGGGTCCTGCTTCGCGACTTGAGCGCGGGTGTCCTTGATGCAGGCGAGGTAAGTGTAGAAGCCGACGCCGATGACGGGAGCAGCCGCTTCGCGGCAGACCTCCTTCACGGCTTTCTCCAGCTTGGACACGTAGGCGTCGGCGGCTTCTGCCGAGACGGGGGCTGCGGGCGTCTGGATGGTGACCGGGTCGGCGTTGGCGACTGCGGCTGATGACAGGGCAAGAGCGGCGAAAATAGCGATGCGTTTCATAGTCTTATGTCTCCGGGTTGTCGTTTGAACGAGATACTCAACGACCCTGGAGCGTTTCCTTCTGCACGGCTTCTCTGTTCTTGTGCAGATGCGAGCAGAATATGCTGCGCCGCACTCTCGTCAATGCCCTTACGGAAACCTGAGTTGTGGAGGGTGACGAATGCCACGTCGCAGGGCAGCGTCCGCCCATGACTCAGGCAGGCATGACGGCGGTGGTGTGTGACGCGCTTGCGCGGGATTTTTCCCGCGTCGCCCTGAAGGATTTACCCGTGCCCGAACCCGGCCCCGGCGAAGTGCGCGTCCGCGTCGAGGCGGCGAGCCTCAACTTCCCCGACCTCCTGATGCTCAAGGGCGAATACCAGTTCAAACCCGAGCCGCCCTTTACGGTCGGAATGGACCTTGCCGGCGTAGTCGACGCGGTCGGCGCAGGCGTGGCGATTCCGCTGGGGACGCGCGTGGCGGGCGGGGCGAAGACGGGGGCGTTCGCGAACTACGCCATCTGCCCGGCCAGCAGCCTCCACACTGTCCCCGACAACATGCCCGCGCCAATGGCCGC
>JAVBYB010000212.1 GCA_030824255.1 bacterium | reverse complement strand
GCCATGGAGCCCATGGACACGACCACCTTCTTGCCGGACGCCTGCACTTTCTTGACGGCGTTCCACACCTGGTCCGATGCGGTGGCCGAGCCGCCCCCGCTGTCGACGCGGAAGACAACGGCGTCGATCTCGTCATCCTCCGCAATGGCGTTGAGATCTGCCGCGACGCGATCGGACGCAAAAATGGGGACGCCGAGTGATGTGAAATCCGTGGGGCCGCCATCTCCGGTCACGATGTCGCCTTCACCGCCGACGATGGCGATGACGGCTTTGCCATTGCTCAGGCGCGGTGCGTAGTCGGCGACGGCGATGAGTTCGCCCTGTGCCTTCTCGCGGGCGGACTGCGCGGCTTCTTCCGGATAGCCGAGACGGTCGGCGAGCTTCAGCTCGACAGCACGTTCGGATGTGTAGGGGCTGGCTTCCATCAGCACGCGCATGGCTTCCGGCTGGAGGCCGCGATCCGCTGCGATGTCGGCGATGGAGTGACGCCAGACACTGGCGGCGAGCTCGGTCATCGCGCGGGCGTGGGGCTCGGTGTAGCCCTCGCGCTTGTACGTATCGGCGGCGTTCTTGAACTCGTAGAACTGTTCGATCTCGGCTTCGATCTTGAACTTCTTGAAGGCGCCGCCGAGGAAGAGCGTCTCGAAAGTGATGCCGGGGGCCTCAAAAGATGTGCCGGGCTGGATCCAGATCTCGCTGGCTGCGGAGATGGCGCGATAGGCCGAGGGGCCGGTCGCGAGGAAGCCCTGCGTGTGGGCGACGATGAACTTGTCCTGCGCGCGCAGGCGGAGGAAGGCGGCGCGCAGCTCTTCAGCCCGTGAGGAGCCGATATCCATCTCGGACGCGCGGACGAAGACGCCTTTCACATCGGGGTCGGTGGCGGCGGCGTTGAGGCGCAGGAGGATCTCCACGAAGGAGGTGTCCGAGAAAGCGGCGCTTATCGGGTCAGCGGCCGGCTGGTCTGGCCAGGCGTGGCGGAGATCCACCTCGATGACAGCGTTGCTGGCCCGGGCAGGTTCGCCCGACGGCAGGAACGACATGATCAGGACGATCGGAATCAGGACGAAGAACACCACCAGGGCGGCAAGCCCGCCAAGAAAGGTGAGGAGGAAGGTTCGCATCGGGGAGGACTCCGGGCTTCACCTCTCGCTTAGCCGGAAAAGGCGGGATGCGACAATGTTGCGGAGCCGGAAAGCCTGCCCGGAACGGTTAATAGCAGTTGGCGAGGATCAGGCTTTATTAAGAGCCAGCGGAAACAAGGAGGGTCTGGCAACCGGCGGACCCGCATGAAGACGAAGCCTCTGTCGCCCGATGCAGTGTTTCTGAGGGCCGCGACCGTGGCCATGTCGGCTGGATTCGGCATCGTGATGATGGTGGCGGCGGCCAACTTTGCCTGCCTGCCGCTGTGCGTCGGCATCGGCGGATGCCTTGCGGCGCTTCGCTAAACGCAGGTTTGGCCCGGAAAACACTGATTGCACGGCCGCACGAGCGCGTTTTTGGCGCGCGGCTGGCGGGGCTGAATTTTCGGGATTGATGCGATGGTCGGAGTAGCTGGATTCGAACCAACGACCTCTTGCTCCCGAAGCAAGCGCTCTACCAGGCTGAGCTATACTCCGACGGAGGCGGGGCTATAGCGGCTTTCCATTAGGGACGCAATGAGGCTTGGGCGGGGGATTCTGGGGATCATTTCCGACACCCTATCCGGGCAAATGCGCGACAAAACAGGGCTATCGAGGGCAGTTGCATTCCTCGCGCGAATTGCATAACTCTCCGCCCTCTCCCTGCACTGGGGCGTCGCCAAGTGGTAAGGCAGCGGTTTTTGGTACCGCCATTCCGGGGTTCGAATCCCTGCGCCCCAGCCAGGGAGAAATAGCCTCCGGCCTACCGGCCGTTGAGGCGCCATCAGCGCCAATGTCTTGCAACCGATCCCGGCGAATCTTCCAGACACCTGTTCTCATTTCACGCGGAGCCGCGCCATGACCCTGTCGATCGGCCTCGACTTCGGCACGACCAACACCGTTGCCACCATCGCCGGTGCTGATGGGCAGGTTGAAACTCTGCGGTTCAATCATAACGATGACCAGTTCGACGCTTTCCGCTCCGTGCTGTGCTTCTCGGAGAATGATGACGATGCGGCGCGCCGCGTGGTTGTCGATGCGGGTCCGTGGGCGATCGAGAAGTTTGTCGACCTGGGCGGGGACTGCCGCTTCATCCAGTCGTTCAAGACGTTTGCCGCCAGCCCGGTGTTTACGGATACGCTGATCTACAACCGTCGCCTGACATTCGAGGATTTGCTGGCGAGCTTTCTGCGCCGCGTGCGCGTCCATGCCGGCGTGGCGTTTCCCAGGCGCGTGGTTGTCGGCCGGCCGGTGAGCTTTGCCGGAATGTCGCCGGACGAAACGCTGGCGCGCACGCGCTATGAGGCGGCGCTGCGCACGGTGGGCTTCGAGGAAATCCATCACGTCTATGAGCCCGTCGCCGCCGCATACTTCTTCGCGCAACGCCTGAAGGCGGACGCGACCATACTGGTCGCCGACTTCGGAGGCGGCACCAGCGATTTTTCGGTCGTGCGGTTTTCCGTCGGCAAATCCGGTCTCGACTACGCGCCGCTGGCGCATACCGGTGTCGGCGTCGCGGGGGATGCCTTCGACTATCGTATCATCGATCATGTTGTGGCGCGCGCCTTCGGCAAGGGCTCGGAATACAAGAGCTGGGACAAGGTGCTTCCCGTGCCGAACGCCTACTACTCGAAATTTGGCCGCTGGAACGAACTCTCGCTGATGCGTCACTCGCGCGATTATCGCGAGTTGCAGCAGCTGGTTCGTGACAGTCTCGATCCTGACCGTATTCGCGCCTTCCTCGCTTTTCTCGATGCGGATGCAGGCTATGCGATGAACCGCGCCGTATCCGCCGCCAAGATGGAGCTTTCCGGCGCGGACGAGGGCGTGCTTTCGCTTCACGTTGCGGGCGTTCATATCGATCGCACGATCAGGCGCGCGGAATTCGAGGAATGGATCGCGCCCGAGCTTGAGCAGATTGGAGCCTGTGTCGACCGCGCGCTGAGCGAAGCCGGTC
>JAVBYB010000479.1 GCA_030824255.1 bacterium | reverse complement strand
GGTGGACTTTCCTTTCAGACAGTCTGGCCAGAGACCTGGCGGCATCCGCGCAACGATTGCGCTGCTGGTGCTGATTCCGGTGCTGGTGCCGCTGTTTGCGGCCTTGCTGCTGTGGCTCGGGGAGCGGGACGCCAACAGCATGGCCAATGAGCGGGTCATGGGCGCTGCCCGCGTGGCGGCGGCCAATGTGCGCCTGCTTGTGGAATCGACGCAGGAGCGTCTGTCGCGCATCGACGATGCGCTCGAGCGCGACCCAATGCGCTTCCGGGCGCCGTCGTCATCCATGACGCAGGGCTTCATCGCCCTCTACGATGCCGAAGGTTTCATGATCGACCGGGAGGGGCAGCGCGAGGCGCCGGTCGGCGATAATGCCGAGTTCAAGGCGCTGGCTGGCGGCAAGGAATGGGTGACTACGCCTTTGCTGGGGACGCAGACCTCGTTGCGCTTTTTCGGCATCGCCAAGCGACTGGAACGCAACGGCGCATTTGCGGGCGTGCTCGCGGGCTACATCCCCGGCGACACGCTGGCGCAGACCTGGAATGAGGTGTCGCTGGGCGTCCAGTCAACCATCGGCATCATCCGTGAAGATGGCTGGCTGGTGACGCGCTATCCGATGCCGCCCGAGGCCGTCGACCTGAAGGGGTCGCATCTGTTCGATGCGCTGAAGGATGCTCCGGAGGGAACATACGTCAATCCGTCCTCACCCGTGGATCAGGTGTCCCGCCGCGTTGGCTATGTCTCGATACCGGATATCGGGCTGATCGTGACGGCGAGCATGTCGCGCACCTCGACGACTGACGCATTTCTTGCGCGTGTCGGGCAGGTGTCGATGGTGGTGGCGCCGATCTTCATTGCGATGGTGTTCCTCTGCGGCTGGGCGATCATCCTGCTCATGCGGCATGAGCGGAACAGCATCGAGCTGGAGAAGGCGCTGGCGCGCAACCAGATGCTGTTCAAGGAAATCCACCACCGGGTGAAGAACAACCTCCATCAGGTTTCCTCGCTGATCCGCCTGCAGCAGGCGCCGGCGGCAATGAAGGAAGACCTGACGCGCCGCATCACGGCCATGTCCGCCGTGCATCAGCACATCTATGAGAGCGACCAGTTCGGCGTGATCGATGCAGAGGTCTATCTCGAACGCGTGCTGAAGGGCCTGCGCGATTCAGCGCCGCCGGGCGTCAAGCTGGAATGGTCGCTGGCGCCGCTGCAGCTGTCGCCGGACCAGGCAATGCCGCTCGGCATGGTGGTCAACGAGATCGTGCTGAATGCGTTCAAGCACGGCTTCCCCGAAGGACGCGCAGGCCTTGTCGTCATCAAGCTGGAGCGTCCGCTGGAAGGCAATGAAGCTGTGCTGTCCGTCACGGACAATGGCGTTGGCATGAGCGAGACGCCAGCGGGCGGGGTGGGGCTCGGGACCCGGCTTATCACGGGCCTTGCGCAGCAACTGGGCGGTCGGACAAAGACAACACGCGAGAATGGCGTGCGCGTCGAGCTTCGCTTCCCGGTGGACACGGGTTCAGGGCAGGCGACGTAAGCGTCTCAGGCCTGCAGGGCGGGCAGGCCGTACTGCTTGCGCAGGTCGGCGAGCAGCAGTGTCGGGCGCGTCTGGCCGGTGGGCAGGTAGATCCACGGATAGCGGCTGATATGGGGACCGATCTGTTCGAGGTGTGCGCGTGCGCGGTCCTCAATGTGGAAGAGATGCATCAGGAAGGCGAGATGATTGTGGGCGAACGCGAATTCCGCGCCGCTGATCGACGCGCGCTGGAGCGCTGACCAGAACATGTCGTCGAGCTTCGTGAGGTGGCGGCGGAAGCCGTCGTCCGACATCAGGTCGATCATCGTGCTGCGTTCGGGCGTCGCGGGCGGGCAGGCCATGGCGTAGCGCCATTCCTCGATATGGGCGCGGGCGGGAATGGCGAACCAGGCGGCATTCGGCGGGCTGCTGGCCCATTCATTGGCCACGCGCCACATGCGGTCAGCCGGGCGGCGGGGTGTGGGCGTGAAGCCGAGGAGATGGTTCAGCGCGATATAGATGTTGTCTTCGCCCGATGCCTGCGCGCGTCCGACAAGATTGTTGATGTGCGCCTCGTCGCCATTGAGGGCGACTTCGTAGCGGATCTGCAGCGCGAGGTTGGTGCTGTCGCCGGGGTTGCGGCCGCCGGCTTCGCGCAGGCGAGCGGCGGCGGCGCGCATGTCGTCCATCATGCGCTTGCCGTCGGCCTTGTAGGCGGCGAGGGCCGAGCCTGCACCCTTCACCTTCATGCCGTGCATCAGCTGCATCCCGCCGGTGATGGTGAGGAGGGCGCTGTCGGCGTCATCGGGAATGTCGGGCGGACCGTTGAAGGCGATTTCGCCCGCGCTTTCGATCATGTGGTAGCGGTCGCTGGGCGTCATGCCCCAGTAGAGTTTCGTCAGGGCCGACCAGTTCTGGTCGCGCATGAGGTCGAGCGCCTCGCGCACCTCGGGCTGGCCTTCCGCCACATCGAAAGCGGGATCCTTGCGCTCGGCGATGACGCCATGGCGATTGCGCCACATGCGCCAGAGGCCGAACAGCATCAAGGCCGCGAAGAATCCATAGACGAAGGTCATGAGAGGCAACGTAGCAAGCCGCGCCTGCGCGATCCAGACCGCGCGAAAGCAAACGGCCGCCCGGTGAGGGGCGGCCGCTGCATTCAACACACGAGAGAGCGGGAGTTATTCCGCGTCTTCACGGGGCTTGTCGCCGCCTTCGCTGCGTTCGCGGCGCGGGCCGCGATCGCCGCCACGGCCACCGCCGCGACCGCCACGATCGCCGTCACGACGCGGACGATCGCCGCGCGGCGGACGATCGCCTTGCGGGCCATCATCCGTGACGCCTTCGATGGCTTCGCCGGTTTCCTGGTTCACGGCTTTCATCGAGAGACGAACCTTGCCGCGATCGTCGAAGCCGAGGAGTTTCACTTTGACAGTGTCGCCCTCTTTCACGACGGCCGAGGGGGACTCAACACGCTCGGCGGCGAGCTGCGAGACATGCACAAGGCCGTCCTTCGCGCCGAAGAAGTTCACGAACGCGCCGAACTCCATGACCTTCACGACCTTGCCT
>JAVBYB010000019.1 GCA_030824255.1 bacterium | reverse complement strand
GCCTAGCGCCCGGCGTTGGAGGCGGGGCCGGCGGCGCGGGCCGGGCGGAAGGGGCGGTCTTCGGCGGTGCGGGCGATGCGCTGTTTCAGCTGGGTCACCGTGGCGGGTTTCGCGGGCTCGCGGCCGAAGATGGCGTCGTCGATCGGGGCGCGCGTGCCGCCGGTCGGGCCGGCGTGGGTGGCTGCGGCGGGCGCATCGACATTGTCGCACGACGTCCACTTCGTCACGAAGCTGATCGCGGCGAACAGCGTGGCGATGGCGATGGCGCCGAACAGCGGCCAGCCCTCGCCCCAGCTCGCGCCGCTCTTCGCGGCGTAGCCGACGACGGCGATCGTGTAGAGGATGACCTGAAACACGCCGATGCCGAGGCTGGACAGCTTCAGCACGCCGGCGCGGGTGTGTTCGTTGGCGCGCTCCAGCTTCGCGATGCGGCCGAGCGCGGTCCATTGCAGCCATTCGATGCCGATGATGGCGGCCGTGGTCGCGGCGACGAGCTGCGGCGCGTCGTGCAGCGCGGTTTCGGCGCCGGAGTGAACCATGAAGATCGACGTTCCCAGCAGCGTGGCGGCCGCAAGATGCGACAGCGGGCGAGCCTCGGCGACGCGCTCGGTAAACGGTTTGTTAACGGTGGTTGCGAAATACATAATGCTTGGCCCTCCAAAGGCCGACCATGGGACCGGGCTGTTCTTGCAGCAGGCGGTCCAAGTGATCCGGGGCCGCCAAGCCCCGGGTCGCCGCTTCGGCGATGAGCCACATTCCCACGGATAGATTGACGGACGGTTTCCGAAACCTTGCGCAGACGTGAATGCGCATCGCCCTCCCCCTCCGTGTACGGAGCAAGCGGGATGCGCATCGCGCGGCGTGCGCATCGCCAATTTTCGGGGTGATGCGCATGGCGTCCGATGCGCATCGGGGCGTGCGCATTGGGGGCGTGCGCATGGCCGCTCCGATGCGCATGAATGCGCATTTCATGCGCATTTTGCAGGCGTTTCGAAGCTGTGCGCATGACGCAAAAAGCCCCGCCGGGTGAGGGCAGGGCTTTTCGGTTCAGGCGGCGTTCTGATGGCGGTGCAGCGCGAGGCTGCGGCCCGCCGCCGTGGCGGGCGATTCCTCCGTGAACGGAGGGCTCACCCGATGCGCATCGGCCTTCGGCTTCGGAATGTCGCGCGCGAAGGTGTAGAGCGCGAACACGTTGAGGCCGGAGAGGCCGAAGCTGGCGACCCACATCGCCCATTCCGGACCGAGATCCTTGCGGGCGTCCAGCCAGGCGAGGCCCTGGTGCGTCATGCCGCCCTCGATGAGGACGAGTACGCCGCCCAAGATCACCACGAGGCGGGCGGTGACCGTGGCCTTCTTCTCGCGGGCGTCGGCGTAGCGGAGGACGACGCCCGAAAGCAGGTAGGAAACCGCCAGCATGGCCACTGTGAGGAAGGCGGCGACCATCCAGTCGACCGTGGCGGTGAGGGGATCGCCGGCCGCCAAGGCGTCCGTCCAGAAGGACAACGTGCCGAAGGCGATGGCGAGGTAGAGGAGGGCGGTGGATGCAAACTGCGCCCGGCCCTGCGTATAGTCGGTCATGGCTCATTCCTGTGTTCTAGGGGTGAGTCAGGCCGGTGACGGGGTCGAAGCCCGCTGCCGGCCAACTTTTTTGGGGGTGTTGAAGACTGCGATGTCAAACATCGTCACCGCCGTATTCGCGTGTGACGGGAACAATCTAGAATCCCCGGTCAACCGCCGCGCGGGCTAATTCGTGAAATGCAGGCGGCGAAAGCCCATGTATTCGCGAAGTCGGCTCAAATAGTTGTGAACAAGTCGCCAGCTGGCGGGGCGAGTATCCGCCAAGTCGAGAGGCGGGCGCGGGCCGCGCGACGTCTTGACGTTCGCGCATTGTTCCTTGCTGATGGGGCGATGAGGCGGGCAGGGCGCAAGATCACGCTGGCGGAGGCGCGCGGGCAGGGCGACACCATGGTCACCGTGTGGTGCGTGACGCCCCGGCCGCCGGATGCGCCCACATTCAGCCATGGCGGGCCGAATGTGTGCGACCATTCCAGCGATATCGGGATCGACGTGCTCATCGCGCGCTATGGGCCGGATAGGCGGCTCGATGAGATTCCCGCCGTCTGCAGCAAGTGTGGCGGGCGCGAGGTGAACATGCGCGGCTGGCGCCTCATGACCAATCTCGGGCGCTCGGTGAAGCTGCGCCCCGCGAAGCTCCGGCCCTCCAAACGGCGGCGTTAACACATATGGGAATATCGACCTAAATCTAGGATTGAAATCC
This sequence comes from bacterium, assembly GCA_030824255.1. Taxonomy (GTDB): domain Bacteria; phylum Pseudomonadota; class Alphaproteobacteria; order Caulobacterales; family Hyphomonadaceae; genus UBA7672. Next base: position 811 of record JAVBYB010000019.1, on the reverse strand, counting down.
TAAAACGCTCTCCGTTTGTTGTTGACGTTCTCATAATGTTCTGGTTTTCGTTAACACATGAACAGGAGGGACTTCATGGGTAAAACGCGAGCTTCGGACCCGATCGTGCGCACGCGGGAGGTGAAGGATGCGCTCGCGGACGCGATCACGCGCGCCATTTTCAAGGCCTCGCCTTCGCTCCTGCGCGAATTCCGCGGTGACCAGCTGAAGCGCGGCTGCCGCCGGCTCGCCATCCATGTCGTTCAGGAATTGCAGGGCGATGGCTGGTTCGAGCGTGCGCCGGAAATGGGCTTCACGGCGCTGGAAAACGCGGTGTCGGACGGGATGAGCCGGGCGGGGGATGCGCTGCTGCGGGCGATTCCCGATGCGCATGTCTGCGATCACACATGCCTCCACGCCTGCGACCGCAAGCTGATCGACGGGCTCGGCGCCCATCTTGGCGCGAAGGCGCTGGCGGCGATGCAGAAAGCCGATGTCGGGATCGAACGGCGGGCGCGGGGATGACCGGCGCGGCCGCCACGTTCGCCGTCGCCGACCTCGATGACGAGGATGCGCGCCTGGCGGCGATCGAGGCGGGCGCGGAAGCGGGCGAGGGCGTGGCCGTGGGGTGTCAGCCGCCCGCGCACCAGTCCGGCCGGGGCCCGCTGCCTGAATAGGGGCGGGCGAGGCCTTCCGCCAGCAGCGTCTCTCCCAGGCTGACGCCATCCAGCTCGATCACCGCGATGCGCCGGCCGAAGCCGTCGCGGGGCCACTTGTCGCGTCCGCGCGGGTCCCATCCTGGCAGGGCGACGATCTCGCCCGCGCCGGCCAG
>JAVBYB010000048.1 GCA_030824255.1 bacterium | reverse complement strand
CTTGTCGCTGAGAGGGCCGGGCATCTCGCTCTCGAGCAGCTCGGCATAGCCGAGAATGGTCGTGAGGGGGGAGCGCAGCTGGTAGCTGACGTTCTGGACGAATTCGTTCTTGAGCTTGTCGGCGGCCTGCAGGGCCTCGTTCTTGTCCTTCAGCGCCTGCTCGACCTTGCGGGCGGCAGTCACGTCCATGAAGGCGACCAGCGTTGCGCCGTTGGGCAGGGGCTGGGTGATCCAGGTGATGGTGCGGTCGTTCGAGGTGCGCATCACGCCGTGCGCGGGCTGGCGATGCTCGGGCGAGGGGTTGGTCACGCGGCCGCGGATCGCAGCCCAGACATTGCGGTCGTGGAAGAGGCGCGTGCACTGGCCAGAGACGGCCTCGAAATCCGGGCTGTCGGTGAGCGTCTCGCGCTTGAGCTCCCACAGTTCGGCGAAAGCGTCGTTGTGGAGGCGCAGGCGGCCATCGGCGCTGAACACCACGACGGCTTCGCGCAGGTGATCGAGCGTGGCTTTCTGGACGTTGATGAGACGATTGAACTCCGCCTTCAGCGTGACCTCGTCGGTGATGTCCTTGAACAGCAGCAACACGCCGCCGAGGGGGTGGCGCTGGCGGGTGACGCGCAGGATACGGCCGTCGGGCAGGTTCCAGAGATCTTCCGAGAAGTCGACCTTCTCGCCCTGGTAATAGGCTAGCTCGTCCTTGCGCCAGCGGGCAAAGTCCGGCTTGGCGGGCAGCTTGCGGCGCTCGCGCAGGCGATCGAGCAGGGAACCGTGATCGGGCTTTTCCAGGAGGTAGGCGGGATCAAACTCCCACATCAGCTGGAAGGCGCGGTTGTTGAAGATCAGCTTGCGGTCCGGGCCGAAAATGGCGACGCCGTCGGCGACATGATTCAGCGTGTCGTCGTGGGCCTTGGAATTCTTCTCCAGCGTCTCGCGTGCGTTCTCGAGATCGGTGATGTCAAAGGCCATGCCGCCGAGGCCGCCGGACAGCGGGAACATCTTCACGCGCATGGCGCGGCGTTCGCCGCTGACAACGATATGGCGCATCTCGTCGGTTTCGGCGCCAGCGTTGATGGTCTTCTGCGACTGACCCATCACGTGCTGGTCGAGCATGATCTGGCGGTCGAGAACGTGGTCCATGTTGGCCGCGCCAACGGCCTTGAGGTAGGCGGCGTTGACCCATTGCAGCTTGCCGGCGCCGCTCATGCGCCAGGCCGGGAAGGGAGCCTTGCCGACCATTTCGAGGAAGGCCATCGGATCGCGCGCGATTGCGGCGCGGGCTTCCTCGATGCGGGCGCGGGCGCTGGATTCCTCAAGGCCCTTGATTGTCGTGTCAGTGATCCACACGACTGCGCGGGCGCCGGCCGTGCGGCCGTCGGCTTCGAGGAAGCGGCCGGAGGGGCCGATGATGGTAAGCGAGAACGGCGCGCCATCCTTGCGGAGCTGCTTCAGGCGCTCGCGCAGAGTTGCGTCCTGACCGACGCCATCGCGCGCTTCGAGATCGGCGAGACCTTCGAGGATGCGGACTGGCGGATCGGCGGAGGTGCCGTCGTCGGCAAAGCTCAGCAGGCCCATCAGGGCCGCGGGTGAACCATAGAGATTGGGCGCGCCCCATTCAGATTGCTGTTGCGGGCGCTGCTGGCCTTCGGGAAGGTCTGCGTCTTCCCAGACCATGATCACGCCCGGGTGGGCGCCGAACACGCTCTCGGCCCGCGCAAGTTGTTCGCGCGCCTTCTGTTCCTGCTCACGGTATTTCTTGGCGGCGCCGCGGGCGCCATCCGAAATCCGCAACGCCCAGAGCAGCGCTGCAATGCCGAAAGCCGCTGCGCCTGCAACAAGCAGGACAAGCGGCTGAGTCATGTTCATGTCCATGGTCGACGTCCCGTCGGGGCCGAATCACTACGCGAGGCATCCTACAGGCGGATGGCCTCAATTAACCAAATGGAAGGGGAGCGGGTTAATGCCGGGTTAAACCATTCACAGATGTGGGTAAGTTTTGCCTAGTCTGGGTGATCAGGGAAGGATGTGAACGGCTTGGCTTACGTGGTGGCGGCGGTCGAAATCCCGGAAATCGCCCTGTTTTTCTTACGGAAACTCAGGCGGCCTGTGCCCGATGTGCTCTGGTTCGATCCGGTCGACGGCGGGGATGTGCTAGCGCCCTTCAGGCGCAGCTGGTTTGATGAATGGGGTTATCTCCCGCTGGCGTGGGGGTCGCTGGATGACGCCGGAGCCGAGCGTTTTGACAGCGCCCTGCAGAACATCCGGCTACCCGAGGCCGCGTTCGCGATCTCGCGCCTGACATTCCTGACGGACCCCGAACCCTACCGGATCTGTGCGCGCATTGATCCCTCCCCAACGCTGACGCAGCTGGCGAGTGAATGTCAGCGGGCAATTCGTGGAGCCGGCGCTGACGTGGAGTCGCCGCGATTTGAGCCGCTCGTGCCGCTTGCGAACTGCCGCGGCGCCACGCGCGAGGAGCTGACCAGCTATGCGCGCGAAGTCGAGCCGTTTCCGCCGATCAAGGTGCAGTGCGATCGCTTCGTGATGTGCTCGAAGGCCACCGGCCCCGCAGCGGGGTCGATCCAGGTGCGCATGAAAATCGACTACGAATACGGGCTCGGCTGACGCTCAGATTTCCTGATTGTAGTGGCCGACCTCGGGGAATTTCGCGAGGCGGGGTTTTACCTCATTGCGGAAGAGGGCTCGCATGTCGTCCTCGCCCTGCATGGACTCGACCACCACGACCAGCTCCGGCTTGTTGGAGGAGGCGCGGACGAGAACCCAGGAGCCGTCGTCCAGCGTGACGCGCGCGCCGTTGACGGTGTTCACGTCGATCACCTTGCGGCCGAGGATTTCGCCGCCGGACTCGCCGAGCGCCTGATAGTCGGCGACCACCTGATCGACGATGCCGTACTTCGTCTCGTCATCGCAGTGCGGGCTCATGGTGAGTGATGTCCACGCATCGCCAAGGTCGGCCTTGAGGTCAGACAGGGAGCGGCCAGGGTTGCGATCCAGCATCTGCAGGACGGCGCCGGCGGCGACGAGGGCGTCGTCATAGCCATAGCCATAGGGTTTGCGGAAGAAGAAGTGGCCAGATTTCTCGAAGCCGGCGACGGCGCTCAGTTCGTTCGTGCGGCGCTTGATGTAGGAATGGCCTGTCTTGAAATAGTCGACGGTGACGCCGTTCTCTTTCAGGATGGGGTCGGTCTTGTAGAGGCCGGTGGACTTCACATCGACCACGAAGGTCGCGTTCTTGTGCAGCTTCGACAGGTCTCGCGCGAGCAGAAGGCCGATCTTGTCGGCGAAGATTTCCTCGCCCTTGTCGTCGACCACGCCGCAGCGGTCGCCATCGCCATCGAAGCCGACGCAGAGATCGGCGCCGTGTTCAAGGACGGCCTTGCCCATGGAAACCAGCATCTCGTGGTCTTCCGGGTTCGGATTGTATTTCGGGAAATTGTAATCGAGGTTGGTGTCCATCTCGATCACCTCGGCGCCCATCGCGCGCAAGGCGTCTGGCGCAAAAGCCCCTGCCGCACCGTTGCCGCAGGCGCAGACGACTTTCAGTTTGCGGGACAGTTTCACGCCTTTTGTGACGTCCGCGATGTAGCGCTCACGCATGCCATCGACGCGGATCAGCTTGCCGCCGGGCTGCGGGTTGAACTTGCCGTTGAGGACGATGTCCTTGAGCTTGCCCATCTCCTCAGGGCCAAAGGTCAGCGGCTTGTTCGCGCCCATCTTCACGCCGGTCCAGCCATTCTCGTTATGGCTGGCCGTGACCATCGCGACGCAGGGAATGTCGAGTGCGAATTGTGCGAAGTAGGCGACAGGCGACAGGGCGAGGCCGATGTCGTGAACCTCGATGCCGGCTTCCAGAAGGCCCAGCGTCAGCGCCTGTTTGATCGACAGTGAATATGAACGGTAATCGTGGCCGGTAACGAGGCGTGGCGCGACGCCCATTTCGCGGATCAGTGTGCCGAGGCCGAGGCCGAGCGCCTGGACGCCGAGAAAGTTCAGCTCCGGGGCCTTCGGATATTGCGGGCCGCCAAACCACCAGCGCGCGTCATACTCGCGAAAGCCGGTCGCCTTCACCAGCGGGGTGGTTTCGAAGTCATAGGTGTTGGCCTGAAGGTCTGTACGCGGCGTTTTCATCGATAATCCCGAAATGCTTTGCTCGGCGCGCCAGCTGACCAGCGGCCTGTTGCTACCCCCTAAGGTAGAGCAGGGGCGCGGCCAACCTAGTGGAATTCGCGAGAGAGGCGAGACAAGAAAACCAGCAGTTTCCAGCTCTTTCTCAGATCGTCAGCTGCGTGCCCAGTTCCACCACGCGCGATGTCGGAATCCGGAAGAACTCCGTGGCGTTGGTGGCGTTGCGGTTGAGGAAGATGAAGAGATGGTCCTGCCACAGCGGCATTCCGTGCTTGCCATCGGCCAGCAGGGTGCGGCGGCTGAGGAAGAAGGACGTCGACATGATGTCGAATGACAGGCCGGTCTTCTTCTTCTTCGCCAGCGTCAGGCCGTATGTGACGTTTGGCGTTTCCATGAAGCCGAATTTCAGCGTCAGCTTGTCGAAGTAAGGCGAGATTTCCTCGAAGTGCACTTTCATGTCTTCGGGCACGTAGGGCACGTTCGCCGTCTTCACGGTAAGGACGACGTTGTTCTCGTGGATCACCTTGTTGTGCTTCAGATTGTGAAGCAGCGCCGTAGGCGCGGTGTCCGGCTCCGCAGTCAGGAAGACCGCCGTGCCGCGCACGATATGCGGCGGACTATGCTCCAGCCCCTTGATCACGTCCTCGAGCGAAACGTCGTTGCGCGTTCGTGCGGCGAGCAGCCGCGAGCCAAGCACCCACGTCCAGATCACCATCATCATGACAGCGGCGATGAGCAAAGGCACGTAGCCGCCTTGCGGCACCTTCAGCAGGTTGGAGGCAAGGAACACCGATTCGACAAGCAGGAAGGGCGTGACGATCAGCAGGGCGAGTCCGAGCGATTTTTTCCAGACGCGGCGCACGGCGATGAAGGCGAGGATCGACGATGTGATCATCGCGCCGATGACGGACACGCCGTAAGCCGACGCCAGTGCAGACGATGACTTGAAGGCGATGACCAGGAAAATGACGCCGGCAAGAAGCATGTAATTGATCTGCGGCATGTAGATCTGGCCGTGCTCCCTGGCCGAGGTGTTCACGATCTGGAGGCGCGGGAGCAGCCCGAGCTGCACAGCCTGCTGCGACAGGGAGAAAGCGCCCGTGATGACAGCCTGGCTGGCGACGATGGTGGCCATCGTTGCGAGGATCACCAGCGGAGCAAGCAGGAAATCCGGCGCCATCAGGAAGAACGGATTCGATGTCGTTTCCGGATGCGCCAGAACCATCGCGCCCTGGCCCAGATAGTTCAGGGCAAGACAGGGCAGCACAAGCCACGTCCATGTGACGGCGATCGGCTTGCGCCCGAAATGGCCCATGTCCGCATAAAGCGCCTCGGCGCCGGTCACGCACAGGAAGACTGATCCGAGCACGATGAAGCCAAGCACCTGATGGGTGGCGAGGAACATCACAGCGTAATGTGGGCTGAGGGCCGCGAAGATGGCGAGTCCGTCCAGCGCGATGTGATAGACGCCCAGGGCGCCGAGCGTGAGGAACCAGATGAGGCAGATAGGCCCGAACAGCCGGCCTATCACCGATGTGCCGCGTTTCTGGATCAGGAACAGGCCAGTGAGCAGCACGAGCGCGATCGGCAGGATGAAAGGCTCGACCTTGCCGGTAAGCTGCGGAATGACGGACAGGCCTTCCACCGCCGACAGCACAGAGACGGCGGGCGTCAGCAGCGCATCGCCGAAGAACATGCCGGCGCTGCAGATCGCCACGATGAATAGCAGCGGCGTGCGCTTGCCGATCGTCTTCTGGACGAGCGCCATGAGCGACAGCGTTCCACCTTCGCCGCGGTTGTCCAGCCGCGTCAGTGTCAGGACATACTTTGCGGTCACCACGAGCAGCAGCGACCACACCATGAGGGAGATGACGCCGAGCACGTCGTCGCGCCTGAGGATGCCGTCGCCGGCGACGGTCATGTGGTGAATGGATTCCTTGAACGCGTAGAGCGGGCTGGTGCCGATATCGCCGAACACCACGCCAACGGACGCCAGCGCCAGCGCCCAGAATCGCTTCCTGCTTGCGGGAGTTCCCGTCGCTGGAGCCGCGCCGCCCTCGGACGATGCTTCGCTCATCATGTCAGGCCTCTGCCACGAGCCGCATGCGACCCGAACGGGGGCGGCTCCTACGCCCGTCGTCACATAGGCGAAAGGGGTAAAATTTCGACCCGCTGCTCTGGACAATCTGAAACTAGGGAGCCGAGGCGGCGTGCATTGCGGCGTTAATGGTCAGCCAAATAGCGATTTTCAGGCCCTGGCGTCGTATTGTGACAGGCACGTGGTGCGACGTTTGGGCGTCAAAACTGCACTCAGGTGAGGCGGCGTTGGCGCTCGGATATGTGGCGCGAGCGGCTTTGCGCGTGCATGTGACCGGCGTAGGGCGCAGCCGCTGACGCCAAGCGAAAAGGGCCCGGCAGTGAGCCGGGCCCTTCGTGTGTCTGACTTTCGTCAAGCCTAGTAGCGGTAGTGTTCCGGCTTGTAAGGGCCTTCCGGCGCGACGCCGATATAGGCGGCCTGGTCGTTCGAGAGCTTGGTGAGGTTGGCGCCGAGCTTGTTGAGGTGGAGCAGGGCGACTTTCTCGTCGAGCTTCTTGGGCAGGGTGTAGACCTTGTTCTCGTAGGCCTTGCCATTGGTCCAGAGTTCGATCTGCGCCAGCGTCTGGTTGGTGAAGGACGCGGACATCACGAAGCTCGGGTGGCCGGTGGCGTTGCCGAGGTTGAGCAGGCGGCCCTCGGAAAGAAGGATCATGCGCTTGCCATCCGGGAACGAGATCATGTCGACTTGCGGCTTGATGTTGTCCCAGGCGTAGTTCTTCAGAGCGGCGACCTGAATCTCGTTATCGAAGTGGCCGATGTTGCCGACGATGGCCATGTCCTTCATCTCGCGCATGTGCTCGAGGCGGATGATGTCCTTGTTGCCGGTCGTCGTGATGAAGATGTCGGCGGTCTTCACGACGTCTTCGAGTGTGACGACTTCAAAGCCGTCCATGCACGCCTGGAGGGCGCAGATCGGGTCGACTTCGGTGACCTTCACGCGGGCGCCAGCGCCCTGCAGCGAAGCGGCCGAGCCCTTGCCGACGTCGCCATAGCCGCAGACGACCGCGACCTTACCGGCCATCATGGTGTCGGTGGCGCGGCGGATGCCGTCGACCAGCGACTCTTTGCAACCGTACTTGTTGTCGAACTTCGACTTGGTGACGCTGTCGTTCACGTTGATTGCAGGGAAGGGCAGCAGGCCTTTTTCGACGAGGCGATAGAGGCGGTTGACGCCCGTGGTGGTTTCTTCGGTAACGCCCTTGATGGCGTCGCGCTGCTTGGTGAACCAGCCCGGCGACTGGGCGAGACGTTTCTTGATCTGTTTGAAGAAGTAGATTTCTTCTTCGGATTCCGGCGTCTCGATGATCGCTGTTTCACCTGCTTCGACGCGCGCGCCGATCAGGATGTACATCGTGGCGTCGCCGCCATCATCGAGGATCATGTTGGTGAAGCCGCCGTCGGCCCACTGGAAGATCTTGTCGGTGTAGTCCCAGTACTCTTCAAGGCTTTCGCCCTTCACGGCGAACACCGGCGTGCCGGCTTTCGCGATGGCGGCGGCGGCGTGGTCCTGGGTCGAGAAGATGTTGCACGAGGCCCAGCGCACTTCAGCGCCGAGGGCGGTCAGCGTCTCGATCAGCACGCCGGTCTGGATCGTCATGTGGAGCGAGCCGGTGATGCGCGCGCCTTTCAGCGGCTGCGCCTGGCCGTATTCCGCGCGCGTGGCCATCAGGCCCGGCATTTCGGTTTCGGCGATGGTGAGTTCCTTGCGGCCCCAGTCGGCCAGCGACAGGTCTGCAACCTTGAAGTCTTCCGAGGCCATCGCCCGTTACTCCTGCGTGTTCGCGTATGATGGATACTACGCGCGCTATAGCAGGGAGGCGGGGGAGGCGCAAATCGTATAAAGATATCTTTATATGTTTTTCACTCGGACGGCTTTGGTTTGCGGCCCGGGCCGAGCGCTACGGCCAGAAAACTGCCTAGAAACAGTAGCATGAGCGCAAATATTGCCATGGTGATGGCGTGGGCCATGCCAAAGAGGTCATAGCGATCGGCGGTGGGGACACCGCCCACAAGCCGGGTCTGGATAGTCGCGCCGGAGGGGTAGGCGGCGGCGATCTCTTCGGAGCGCTGACGATCGTAGGAAAAGAAACTGGGCCTTACGCCAGCCAGTTCACGCGGCCCCTCCGGGGTCTCGATCAGGACGAGGGGCGTGTAGCGCATCGCTCCGCTGGTGATGCGCCCTTCGTGAACGGTGGAACTTGCGACCACAGCCTCCGCGCGCGGCGCGAACATGCTCCAGGGCGGGGGGTCTCCCGCGGTCCAGCTCTGCCAGGCCGCGATTGTGAGGGCGATGCCCGCCGCAAGCACCCCGAAGCGCAACAGCAGGTTGATCATGCGCGCAAAACCCTCCCTTGCGTGGCCCCTTTCCCGATAATTCAGGGCGACACGAATTGCGACAAAGTTCGGGGTCGCCAGCCCTCACATCGCCGCGTTTGGCTACCCATGTGTCTGCATCGGGCGGTTGCGCTACCCGTGGCCGTGGCGCCACACTTTGCGCATTGCGCGTGGACCGCGATCAAGGGTGAGTGGATGCCGAAGACCAGACTGCTGCCGGGCCTCGCAAGCGTTGCAATGCTGGCCTGCCTAGCGGCCCCCGCCATTGCGCAGGAGCCCGACCGTATCGACCGCATTACCGGCATGGCCAATCCCGGCGGACCCAACCGCCAGCCGCCCGGCGTGAAGGTCGTCTCACCCGGGGCGCTGATTTTCGCCAGCTTTGACCGGAATGGCGATGGCCGGGTGACGATCGCCGAGATCGAGGCGGGTGCAGAGATCGCGTTCGTCGCGGCCGACAAGAATGGCGATGGCGCCGTTACCGGTTTCGAGCAGGCCGACTGGGCGGGGCTCATGAACAGCGCCGCCGACGAGATGGCCAATGCCATGACATTCGACATCGACCTTGATCGCTCTGTCACGCGCCCGGAATTTGTCGCGGGGCTGAAGCGCATCGCCGCCCAGATCCAGCCGCAGGGCGATCTCACCTTCGCCGACCTGCTGCAGCCGCTGTCGCGGCTGAACAATGATGCGCCGCCGGGACCGGGTTTTGGCCTGGGCACGATAACCGGGCGCGGCTCGCCGCCGGGCGGCGGACGAAACTAGGCCGCGCCAACAGCGACGGCTCCACAGCGCCTTTTGGGGTCATTCCTTCTCGTCGAAGCGGCGGCCCACCAGGTCACAGACCGCTTCGAGAGCCTCGCGGGCTTCGGGGCCATCAGCTTCGATCTCGATGACCTGGCCGACGCGGGCGCCGAGCATCAGGAGGTCCATGATCGATGCGGCGCTCGCCGACATGCCGTCATAGTGCACGGTGACGCGCGCATTGAATTTCGAGGCTTCACGCGCGAAGGCGGCAGAAGCGCGGGCGTGCAATCCGCGCTGGTTCACCAGCTCGGCGCTGCGTGTCCATCTCTCGCTCATTCGGCCCGCTGCAGCAGGGCGGAGGCGACGGAGATGTATTTCCTGCCGGCTTCCTGCGCCGCAAGGGCTGCTTCGGCCAGCGGCAGGCGGCTGCGCACTTCGGCGAGCTTGATCAGCATGGGAAGGTTCACGCCGGCGATGACTTCGATCTTTGCCCCGCCCATCACCGAGATCGCGAGATTGGACGGCGTGCCGCCAAACATGTCGGTGAGGATGATGACGCCCGCGCCCGTGTCGCTGGCCTTGGCGGCAGCGATGATTTCCCGGCGGCGCATGTCCATGTCGTCGTCAGGGCCAATGCAGATCGGTACGGCATTCTCGAGATGCCCGACCACATGCTCTCCGGCGGCGATGAACTCCTCGGCCAACCGGCCGTGCGTGACCACGACCAAACCGATCATTGGAAGCACTCCCGCTTTACCCAGCATGCCATGGTGATGACTCGTTTGTTCCGGGGTCAATAGAGATTCAGAGATCCAGCGGCGCCGGCGGCAGTTCAACCACGAAACGAGCGCCGCTCACCTGTCCGTCCGTCATACGATTTTCAGCCCAGACACTTCCCCTGTGCGTGTCCGTGATCTGACGCACGATTGAAAGGCCCAAACCTGAATTATTCCCGAACTTCGTCCCTGCGGGGCGGTCGGTGTAGAAGCGCTGGAAGATTTTCTCCAGCTTGTCGGGCGGAATTCCCGGCCCCTGGTCTTCGACGATCATGCGGATGACCGGTCCGCGCGTATTGCGTCCGCTGCTCAATGTAACGGTCACTTCGCCATTGGGCGGGGAGAAGGAGCGCGCATTCTCGATCAGGTTGCGGATCACCTGTCCGAGAGGACCCTCGCGGCCCAGCACGTCATGGTTCGCCTTGTCCGCGATATTGAGAACCACGCGGGCATCATTCTCGCGCACCGTGTCGCGGTAGATCGAAACGATGTCTTCCAGCAGCCGGCCGATATCGACGCGCACGAGCTTCTCGCGGACGATCTCCGCCTCGAGGCGCGACAGGTTGGAAATGTCCGAGATCAGGCGGTCGAGACGAATGACATCGCGCGCGATGACGTTCGACATCTTCTCCTTCAACGCCGGATCGCTGATTGCCTGCGAGGTCTCGACGGCGGAGCGAATGGAGGTGAGCGGGTTCTTGAGTTCGTGCGCGACGTCAGCCGCGAAACGCTCATTCTCCTGGATACGGTCGTAGAGCGAGACCGTCATGCCTTCCATCGCGCGGGCGAGGTCGCCAATCTCGTCCTTGCGATCATGCAGCTTGCCGAGATTGAGACGCTGGGCTGCGCCCATCGTCACACGGTCCGAGGCGATGGCGAGGCGGCGCAGCGGGCGCGCAATGCCGAGCGTGAGCAGAGTGGCGGTGATGAGGGAGACCAGCACGGCGACGATGATGAGCGGCAGCAGTGCGGCGCGCTCGGCGCCGATGATGTCCGACACATCGCTCGTCTCGACCGTGAGAGCGCCGACGACGCGGCGCACCTTCTCGATCGGCATGGTGACCGACAGGACGCGGTCGGCCATGTCGTTGAAACGCTCGGAGAAGACGGGGTCGCCGTTGAGGGCAAGCTGCACTTCCTCGGGCAGGGTGCGGGCCTCCGCGATGGGCTGGCGGCCCGTGGCGCTGACCGTCTCGAACGTGCGCTGGATGGTGCGCACGGTATCGAGCCAGGCGCGCTCGACCGCGCTTGGCTCCTTGATATCCGGCAGGCCGCTCTGGTCGATGACATCCTTGATGAGACGGGTATCGGCGACCATCTCCGCATCCGGCGCGTGCACGATGACGCGCGTCGTCCGCGTGAGCGGCATGGCGGTGAGCTGCCGGATCACCTCCTCGATGTTCAGGGCCGACTGATCGGTCGTGGCGTTGTCGGTGATGAAGGAGGAGATGAGACGGCTCATCTCCTCGAGGCTGGCCTTGCGCGCGTTCACAAGGCTGGCGCGGACCTCGTTGAGCACAAGCGCGCCGGCGATCAGGATGACCAGGCCGGCGAGATTGGACGCGAGGATCAGTCTGGCAATGGGAGACCAGAGCAGGGGGCGCGGCTTGCGCGGCACACTCCTGACGACTTTTCCTGGCCTGCCAGTTTTGTCAGGCTTCCTTATAGCGATACCCCACGCCGTATAGCGTCTCGATGCCATCGAAGTTGTCGTCGAGGTCGCGGAACTTCTTGCGCAGGCGCTTGATGTGGCTGTCGATCGTGCGGTCGTCGACATAGACCTGATCGTCGTAGGCGGCGTCCATCAGCTGGTCGCGGCTTTTCACATAGCCCGGACGGGTGGCGAGCGCCTGCAGGATCAGGAATTCGGTGACGGTGAGGCGAACGATCTTGCCATCCCACTGGCAGGCGTGGCGGTTCGGGTCGAGCGTCAGGCGGCCGCGCACGATCGGTTTCTTGTCGCCGTCTTCCGGCGTGGCGGATCCGCCGCGCGAACGGCGCAGGATGGCTTTCACGCGCTCGGCCAGCAGGCGGGTCGAGCAGGGTTTCCGGATGAAGGCGTCGGCGCCGATGTTGAAGCCGACAACCTCGTCGATCTCATCGTCCTTGGAGGTGAGGAAGATGGCGGGGAGGTTGGACGTCTGGCGCAGCTTCCGCAGCAGCTCCATGCCGTCCATCTTCGGCATCTTCACGTCGAGGATGGCGATATCTGGCGGGTTTTCGGACAGGCCTGCCAGGGCGGCGGCCCCGTCATGATAGGCGCGAACCAGGTAACCTTCCGCCTCGAAGAAGACCTTGAGCGATTCAACGATGTTCTCGTCATCGTCGACAAGGGCGATGGTAGCCATACCGAAATCTCCTCGCGGGGCGTCCCGCCGCGCTGCACCTTGCCATAATCGTGGGGTGCGGGCGCAAGGGCAAGTGGCTCAACGCGCCTGAATCTGTGAGGATTCCCGCCTTTCCACTCATCTGGCACGCGAATTGAACCACCCGTTTCAAGCGAAGGCGCGAAAAAGCCGGGTCCGACATTAACCGGTCGGCCAGGGGCGCCAGAGGGAGGGTTCCATGCAGGTGGTGACCATTGGCGGTTTCAAGGGCGGTACGGGCAAGACGACGCTTGCCTGTCTGCTGGGCGTGGCGGCGGTCAAGGATGGCTTCCGGACGGCCTGTCTCGATCTCGACCGCAATACGCGCAATCTTTCGAGTTTCCTGACCCTTCGCCGCGCCTCGCGGCTGGAGAGTCCGGACCATGTCATGGTGATGGATACGGAGCAGGAAGCGCGCACCAACGCCAAGCCCAAGCATGCCGGTCGGCTGGAGCCGCTGGTGCGCATGGCGGCGATGGACGGCTATGACCTGATGGTGATCGACACCTCGTCAGGCAACCTGGCGGACGTCTATGAGGCGCACCTGCTGGCCGACATCATCCTTACCCCGATGAATGAGAGCCCTGCGGATATGCATGGCCTGTTCGCCAAGCTGGGCACGCAGGCGGCGCCCCGCATCAACTATCGCGAGATGATCGACACGGTGCGTTTCGACCGCCGTCGCGCCGGCCTGCCGGAGCAACACTGGCACGTGGTGATGAACCGTGTCGCAGCGTTGCCGAGCAAGGTTGGCACGGTGATCAATGACCGTGTCGAGGCGATGGCGCAGGAGGCTGGCTTCGGCGTTTCCTGGAGCCTGCGCGATCGCGTGGCGCACCGTGCGCTGGCGCTGGAGGGGCGGTCCGTGTTCGACAACCCCGCTGACGGAAAACTGACCATGAGCGAGCTCTCTGGACGTTCGGAAGTGCGCGCCATGCTGTCGCTGCTCAGCCGCGCGCCCGAGCGCGTGATGCCGGGGTCGTTCGCGGTGGAACAGAAGGCCGCGGCGTAAGGGCAAATTCCGACTCGGAACTGTCTTGTCGGTGGACTAGGTTCCGGCGCGATAGATCGCGCAGGAGCCGCCCCATGATTCGTAACCTTGCCGTGTCCGCATTGGCGCTGGGCGCAATGGGCTGCGCCACGACATCCTATCGCGCGGCTGATGTTCCAGCGCCTGTGCAGGCGGCCGACAGCTATTTCGTCAAGGGCGCCAACGCCGTGAAGGCGCGGGCAGCGACGCGCGCGACCAAGCCGGCGAAGAACGTCATCCTGTTTGTCGGCGACGGCATGGGCATCTCCACCATCACCGCGGCGCGGATCTATGCGGGGCAGGCCAAGGGGCTGGATGGCGAGAGCTATCAGCTGGCGATGGAGAAGCTGCCGTACTCGGCGTTCTCCAAGACTTACACGCATGATGCGCAGGTCGCGGACTCGGCGCCGACGGCGGTGGCGATGACCGCGGGTGTCAAATCCTACAACGGCTCCATCGGCGTGACGCAGGCGGCCAACCTCAAGGATTGCGCGAGCGCGAAGACGTCCGGGACGACGACGCTGTGGGAGCTGGGCAAGGCATCCGGCATGGCGACGGGCGTTGTGTCCACGGCGACCATCACGCACGCCACGCCGTCCGCCATCTATGCCGAAACGACGGAGCGCGACTGGGAAAGCGACGCCAGCATGTCCGCCGCGGGCAAGGCTGCGGGCTGCAAGGATATCGCGGCGCAGCTGATCGACTGGACGGGATCGAACGGCAATGGCTTTGACGTGATCATGGGCGGCGGCCGCGCCAACTTCATGCCGAACACGGTAGCCGATCCGGAATACGCTGACCGCAAGGGGCGCAGGCTGGATGGCCGCAACCTCGCCGAGGAATGGAAGGCGCAGGCGCCGAACCGTACGCTGGTGACGGACAAGGCCGGGTTCGATGCGTTTGACTGGACTGGCGCCGGGCAGGTCTTCGCACTCTTCGAGCCGTCGCACATGCAGTACGACCTCGACCGCAACAAGACGGACAAGGGCGAACCCTCGATCGCGGAGATGACCAGGGCGGCGATCACGCGCCTGTCGTCCAATCCCAAGGGTTTCGTGCTGATGGTCGAAGGCGGTCGGGTCGACCACGGCCTGCACGCGGGCGATGCGCAGCGCGCGCTTGGCGATGCAGCCGCTCTCGATGAGGCCATCGCGGCGGCGCTGGCGATGACCGATGCGGACGAGACACTGATCATCGTGACGGCGGACCATTCGCATACGCTGGCGATGCAGGGGTATCCGCAGCGTGGAAATCCGATCCTTGGGCTGGTCAAGGAGAACGACCAGTTGGTGCTGGCGCGCGATGGGAAGCCCTACACGACGCTGAGTTTCGCAAACGGTCCGGGGTCGGTGTGCAAGGAGCAGCCCGACAAGAAGTGGCTGTGCGATCGCCCGGATCTGACCAATGTCGACACGACCGCGCTGGGCTTCCAGCAGCAGGCACTGATCCCGCTGGGATCGGAAACGCATGGCGGTGAAGACGTGGCGATCTTTGCCAGCGGGCCTGGCGCCAACCTGTTTTCAGGCACGGTGGAGCAGAACGAGATCTTCCACGTGATGGCGCAGTCGCTGCGCCTTACGAAATAGGCATTCCGTCGCCTGCTGCTGTGCGCGCCAATGGGTCATGACTGCGTGCAAGACTGCGCGGACTGAAACCTAACCTTTCTGTCGACGTAGAAACGATCTAGCCTGCGTTGACAGGGAATCCCATGCGTATCGCTCTTGTAGTTGCCGGCTTTGTTTTCGTCTCGAGTGCTGCGTTCGCGCAGGCCCCGCAGGTGACGATCGAGGATGATGTGTCGCCGGCCAATGCCGTGAAATGCGCCGGTCTGCGCCTGGCTCAATCTGAAGAAAAGTCGGACGCCCTGGTCAACGCCGCGCGGGATGCCTGGCTGCAGTCGGGCGTCGATGTTGCCAAGGCCAAGGTGGAGGCTGCAAGGATTGCGTCGAGTTCGACCGACTTGCGGGCGGCCATAGCTGATGAATGCGCGCCGTTTGAGATCAGGACTGCGGCGACTGCGGGAGGATAAGATGAGGAACGTGATTGGGGCGCTGGCGATGTTTGGCCTGATTACGGCCTGCGGACCCGCCGAAGCGCCGGCGCCGGAGCCCGCGCCCGAAGAGATGGGGCAGGATGATCCTGGCATTCCGTTCGAGCCCGCCCCGGTTGGGCCGCCGACAACCTATGAGGCCTACTCAAAGACCGCGATGAGCTTCACGCCGGGCATGCTCACGCTGACGCCGACGCCGCAGGAGGGGATCAATCTCCCATCGGGCGCGGTGTTTGCGTTCGGCAATGGCTACACACTCAAGACGACGCTGGTGCCGGGTGGCGTGGGCATGGGCGCAGAGCCGTTCGATTTTTCGGCGTTCTACACCAATGCCGATGGCACGCCGGCGGACACGTCCGAGGTGCTGGTCTATTCTGTAGAGCAGGAGACGGTGCCGGCGGGCGCGCCGAATGGCGGGTTCTGCGACAAGACCGCGTTCATCGCAACGAAGGTGGATGTGAGCCCGGGTGCAGAAGACCTCAAGCTGATCGTATTCAGCGGTGATGGCTGGCCGCCTGCTTCCGAGACGGCGGTGTGCGGCACGTTCAATTACACGCGGGTGCACTGATGCGGCTTGTTTGTGTCGCCCTGAGCTTGACTGCACTCGCGGCCTGCCAGCCGGCGCTGCAACCTCCGGCGCCTTCCGTTGTCGATGCGCCCGTTGTCCCGCCGCCTCCGCCTTTTACGGCTGTATCCGACAATGCGCGCGCGGTGACGGGCGGCGTCACCCTCTCGGCCGAGCCAGGCAGCGGCGACGAAGACAAGCCGAGCATGAAGCTGGTGGGCGTCAACGGCCTCGCTTATGTCACCGACCTGCTTCCGGAGGCTGCGGATGTCGCCGTCGCGATCGACTGGAAAATCCTGTTCGGGGAAGACGTGGTGACAGTCGCCAACCCGGCGCGGGGCGCGGCGTCGGTGCAGGTGCATACCATCCTCAGCGAGGACATGCCGGTGAATGCCGCCAATGGCGGCTTCTGCGGCGGCGCGCGAACCAACTATATTGCGCTGGCCACGGGCCTTGAGCAGAATGGTCAGAAGCTGATGTCAATCGCGGCTTTCAGCAGCGATGTCTGGCCGCCACAAAGCCCAAACGTTCTATGCGGCGTCTATACATATGCCCCGCCGGACTCGCCGGATTTCTGATCTCAGCCCGCCTGCAGCAAGCGGCCCATAAGATCGTGCGGCGAACCAGTCTGCGCTATTCCAGCGCCGAATAGATCAGGGCGCGCAGCTTGATCTGCGTATCGAGGCCGCCAGCGGGGATGAGCTGGGTCATGAAGGTAACGGTGAGGCCTTCGGCGGGATCGACCCAGTAGGTGGAGTGATAGGCGCCGCCCCAGCCGTAATCGCCAACCGAGCCGAGATTGCCCATCTCGCCGGGCTTCTCCGTGATGCGGAAGCCGAGGCCGAAACCCTGGCCGGGCTGGAAAGTCGCGGTCACGAGTGCATCCTGGCTCATCTGCTCGACGCTCTTGCGCGAGAGATAGCGGCGGCCCTCGTACATGCCGTTCTGGCGAAGCATTTCGAGGAAGCGCGAATAATCGTGCGCGGTTGAAAGGAGGCCTGCGCCGCCCGCGAACGCCTTGCAGGGTCCGTCAAGGTAGTGGCCCTGACCGATATGGCCTGAGCCCTGCCAGCTTCCGGGCGCGGGCGCGCGTTCGGATTTTCCATCCCTGGCCGAGTAGACGACGGCGAGGCGATCCGACTTCTCAGGGGGCAGGCAGAAGCTGGTATCCTTCATCCCGAGCGGATCAATCAGGCGCTGCCTGAAGAACGCATCCAGCGATTGGCCGGAGAGTTTCTCGACGACGACGCCGAGAATATCCGTATTGTAGCCATAGACCCATTGCTCGCCCGGCTGTGCGGCCATGGGGAGTTTCGCCATCTTCGCGACAACATCGGAGACGGGGACGGTCTTGTCCGCGAAGTACCAACCGAAGATGCCGGCGTCGCGCCACGCCTGTTCACCTGGGCCGGTTCCATAGGAGATGCCGGCGGAATGGGAGAGCAGGTCGCGGATGTTGATCGCGCGTCTGGCGGGCACGACATCATAGCCGCCGCCCTTTTCCTTCGTGACGGCGACCGTGGTCTTCGACCATTCGGGCAGGAACTTGCCGAGCGGATCGTCGAGAACGAGCTTGCCTTCTTCCATCAGCATCATGATGGCGACGCTGGTGATCGCCTTGGTCTGCGAAGCAATACGGAAGATGTCGTCCTCAGCCATGCGGTCGCCAACCTCGCGGTCGCGCCAACCATAGGCTTCCGAGAAGATTTCACGACCATCCTGGTGGATCATAACAACCGCGCCGGCGAGTTTCTCGTCAGCGACATACTGTTTCATGACGTCGTCGAGGACTTTGAGGCGGGCCTGCGAGATACCGTGCGGCGCGTCGTTGGCTATGGGAGCGTGTGCGAGCGGGGCGTAGCCTGACGGGCGCCCGGTCTCGGTGACGGACACCATGCAACCTGGCAAAGCCAAGGCTGCAATTCCAGCCAGCATCATCCTGCGCATTCAACGCCTCCCGTAGTTTGCACCACGATGTGGATGGGGCATCGCGTGGTCAAGGGCGCCGTAAGGCCATGAGGAGGGTGTTTTCGTCGGTATGTGGCTTCCTGCGGGCGTCGCGCGCGGCTACACCCGGCCGCCATGGGCGAACGGTTCGACTACATCATCGTTGGTGCGGGGACAGCGGGTTGCCTGTTGGCGAACCGGCTGTCCAAGGATCCGCGCAACAATGTGCTGCTGCTGGAAGCGGGCGGGCAGGACGACTGGATCTGGTTTCATATTCCTGTCGGCTATCTGTTCGCGATCGGCAATCCGCGCGCCGACTGGATGTTCCAGACGGAGGCGACGCCGGGACTGAATGGGCGCGCGCTGAATTATCCGCGCGGGAAGGTGCTGGGCGGATCATCCGCGATCAACGCGATGATCTACATGCGGGGGCAGGCGGCGGACTATGACGGATGGCGCCAGCAAGGCCTCACCGGCTGGAGCTGGGAGGATGTGCTGCCCTACTTCTTGAAGCACGAGGATCATGTCGATGGCGGGGAGCATCACCGCCAGGGCGGAGAATGGCGGATCGAGCATCCGCGCATGCGGTGGAAAGTGCTGGATGCGTTTGCGGATGCCGCGGAGAGCGCGGGCATCCCCAAAGTCGGCGACTTCAACACGGGCGATAATTTCGGGGTCGGCTATTTCCAGGTGAACCAGAAGGCGGGGCGGCGCTGGTCATCGGCGCGGGGTTTCCTGAAGCCGGCGCTGGGGCGGTCGAATCTGAAGGTCGAAACGCGGGCGCTGGTTGAGCGCGTCATCGTGGAAGGCGGCGAGGCGCGCGGTGTTGCGTGGTCGCGCGGACCTGAGCGCCACACAGCCATGGCTGATGGTTGCGTTATCCTTGCGAGCGGGGCGGTGCAGACGCCCAAGCTGCTGGAGCTTTCAGGCATAGGCGATGGCGAGCGGCTGCGTGCGCTGGGGGTCGATCTGGCGCATCACAGCCGGGGCGTTGGCGAGAACCTGCAGGACCATCTGCAGCTGCGGCCGATCTACAAGGTGAGCGGCGTGCCGACGCTGAACGAGCAATACGCCAACCTGATGCGCAGGCCGTTGATGGCGATGGACTATGCGCTGCGCCGGCGCGGGCCCATGACGATGGCGCCGTCGCAGATGGGCGCGTTTGCAAAATCAAACGAGCGGCATGCAACGCCGAACGTGCAGTTCCATGTGCAACCGCTGGCATTGCCCAAGTTCGGAGAGGCGATGTTTCCATTCCCGGCGATCACGATCAGCGTCTGCAACCTGCGGCCCGAAAGCCGGGGGGCAATCCATGCGAAGACGAAGGATGCAGCGGCGGCGCCAGCGATTGCGCCCAACTATCTTTCGGCCGAAAGCGATCGTGTGACCGCGGTGGAGTCTCTGAAACTGGTGCGGCGGATCGTGCAGCAACCGGGGCTGCAGAAGTTTGCTCCGGAGGAATACTTGCCCGGCGATCATCTCAAATCGGATGCCGAGCTGGCGAAGGCTGCGGGCGATATCGGCACGACGATCTTCCATCCGGTCGGCACGGCGAAGATGGGCGGCGACAGCGATCCGACCGCCGTGGTGGATGCGCGCCTGCGCGTGCGCGGGATTGGACGGTTGAGGGTGATCGATGCGTCGGTGATGCCCAACATCGTTTCGGGCAATACAAATTCGCCGACGCTGATGATTGCGGAAAAAGGTGCGGACATGTTGCTCGCAGACGCGCGAGCCTGAAGGAACCCCATTCCTTTCCGGACGTTGATCACCCGAAGCGGGACGAGACACAGAAGGATATTGTCATGAACAAGAACCAGATCGATGGCGGCATGAAAGAAGTCGCCGGCAAGGTGCAGAAGAAGTTCGGAGAAATCGTCGATTCCCCGAAGCATCAGGCCGAAGGCGGCATGAAGGAAGTTGAAGGCAAGGTCCAGAAGACCGCCGGCAACATCGAAGAAAAAGCCAAGAACATCGCCAAGGAAGCGTCCAAGCCTGTCTAGGCTCTTCCAGACCGAACTGATCAATTGGCCCGGCGTTCGATGCGCCGGGCCTTTTGTTGTTTGTTACGCCGCGTTGCCGAGCCGTGCCTTTGCGGATGGAACGGAATTGCTCTAGCAGGACGCGCGACAGGCAGCGGGGCGTTCAGTGGATTCGGCGGCGAGCAAGGCAGAAGGATCAGCCGCGCCGCGCCTTTCGGGGCATGCGCTGAGCTGGGCCACCCTGATGCTGCTGGTGGTGATCTGGGGCTCCACCTTTGCGGGACTGCGCATCGGCGTCGAGACAATCTCCCCGGCATGGCTGGTGGCGGGGCGTCTCCTGAGCGGGACATTCTTCCTTGGCGTGTGGCTGCTCGTGATGCGCGTGTTGCGGCCGCCGCAGGAGCATGCCGATGAGCGGCCAAAGCTGTCGCTGAAAGCCTATGGCTGGTTTGGCGTGATCGGCATCGGCGCGACGATGGTTCCCTTTGTGCTTTATGCGCATGCGGCCGAGTCGGTCGGATCGGCGGTGCTGGCGATCTGCAATGGCGGCACGCCGTTCGCGACCGTCCTGATGGCGCACTTCTGGACCGGCGACCGGCTGTCGGCCTGGCGGCTGGCCGGCGTCATGCTGGGCTTTCTTGGGCTGGTGGTTCTGGTGTTGCCGGCGCTGCAGGCGGGCGAGAGCGCGGGCCTGATCGGCATCCTGCTCGGCATCGTCGGTGCGTGGATGTATGCGGTGGGCAATATCGCAACGCGCCTGGCGCCTCGCGTCGAGCCGGTGCTGTCTGCCTTCATCATCGTGGCGATGGGCGGAGCTTCTGCGTTGCTCTATGCGCTGGTCGCGGAGCCGTTCCCGGTCGCTCCCAGTACAGCGTCGTTGACGGCGATGATCCTGCTGGGTCTGCTGCCGACGGCGATCGCGATGTTCTTCTATGTCTGGCTGATCCGCCGTGCGGGGCCGGTATTTGTCTCGTTCACCACCTACATGTCGCCGCTATGGGCGACCGGCCTCGGCGTCCTGTTCCTCGGCGAGCCGCTGCAATGGTCGATGGTCGGCGCACTGGCGCTGATCCTGGCCGGCGTGGCTGTGGCGAACACGCGGGCGAAACGGGCTGTCTGACATGACTGCCCCACAGAACGCCTTGCTGGTCAGGCGGTTCAACCTGTTTGGGGGGCGTAGCAAAGTGCGTGTGAAGAGTTGCCGCTGCACCTGAAAGCAGGCGTGGAATTCGGGGGCGTTTGCTCATTTCCCGGTTAGGAAACACACCGCCATGGCTGCTGCCTCAAGAAAAAAGGCCATCGAGCGGCGCGGCACGACCAATCTTGAGGCCTACAATCTCTATCTGATGGCGCGGCAGTACAACATCACCGGCACGATCGGGAACGGGCATCGCAGCGAGTACCCGCGCTACAAGGTGATCGCGGCTGCTGAGGCAAGGTTGGGAGTTGCGGGCGCTTGGGCTCGCCGCACGAGTTAATTGACGCGCAACCCGTTCGGGAGCATATCGCCCCCGGGCCAGTCGCCCCCAACGGCGACCAGTCCATCTGTAAGGATGGGAGAAAAACAGATGTCTACCGCCGCCAAACCGGCCGTGCGCCCTGATCGCGCGCACTTTTCCTCCGGACCATGTGCCAAACGGCCAGGCTGGAGCCCCGATAATCTCAAGCTTGAATCGCTGGGCCGGTCGCACCGCTCCAAGCTCGGCAAGTCGCGCCTGAAGCTGGCGATCGACAAGACGCGGGCCGTGCTGAAAATTCCGGCGGACTACCGCATCGGTATCATGCCGGGTTCCGACACGGGCGCCATCGAGGCGGCCTTCTGGTCTATGCTGGGCGCCCGTCCGGTGGATGTGTTCGCTTTCGAGAGCTTTGGCGAAGACTGGGTGACGGACATCACCAAGCAGCTCAAGGTCGACGCGACGACCCACAAGGCGGGCTATGGCCAGCTGCCGGACATGTCCAAGGCCCGCAAGGACGCAGACATCGTCTTCACCTGGAATGGCACGACGTCGGGCGTGAAAGTGCCGAACGGCGACTGGATCGCGGACGATCGTGAAGGCCTCACCTTCTGCGACGCCACCTCGGCCGTGTTCGCCATGGATATCCCGTGGTCCAAGATCGATGTGCTGACCTACTCCTGGCAGAAAGTGCTGGGCGGCGAGGGCGCGCACGGCATCCTCATCCTGTCGCCCCGCGCCATCGAGCGCCTGAAGACATACAAGCCCGCATGGCCGATGCCGAAACTTTTCCGCATGGCGAAAGCCGGGGAAGTCACCGAAGGCATCTTCGAAGGCGAGACGATCAACACCCCCTCCATGCTGGCGACCGAAGACTATCTCGACGCGCTCGGCTGGGTCGAAGGCCTCGGCGGCGTTGACGCCACCATCGCCCGCTCCAACGCCAACCTCGCCGTGCTTGAAGCGTGGGTGGCGAAAACCCCGTGGGTCGAATTCCTCGCGGCCGACAACGCCATCCGCTCGAACACTTCCGTTACGCTGTCGATCACCGATCCGCGCGTGGCGAAGCTGGACGACAAGGGCCAGCAGGACTTCGTGAAGAAGTTCGTCGCGGCGCTCGAGAAGGAAAACGCGGCTTACGACATCGGCGGCTACAAGGCCGCCCCTCCGGGCCTGCGCATCTGGTGCGGCGCTACAGTGGAAGCCTCCGACGTCGAGAAACTGACCCCCTGGCTCGACTGGGCGTTTGAAACCACAGTGGCGGAACTCAACTAGCTGTCATCCCGGCCGTAGCGAAGCCCATTCTTGTTTGAGTCAGATTGGGCCGGGACCCATTCATCCAGTTTCGTGCTGGCGCAATGGGTCCCGGATAGCCCTTCGGCCTTCCGGGATGACAAGCTTAGGAAGTCGAAATGCCGACTGAAACCAGCAACACCATCCGCGAATGGGGCGATGCCACGTTCGGCGAGGCGCGCGATCTCACCGCGCTTGTCGCGCGGGCACGCGACGAGATGGATGAACTGGAGCAAGCCCTCCGCGCCGGCGACCACGCCGAAGCGGGCAGAGAGGTGGCCGATGTCGTCATACTGCTGCATCGGCTCGTCGGGCTGCTTGGCATGGAGCTGTTCGAACAGGTCGACGCCAAGATGCAAGTCAACCGCGCGCGCAAATGGAAAGCGGCGGGAGACGGGACGGGCGGCCATGTCTGAGGCAGCACGCCGCCACATGACGCTTGAAACGTTGGGCAAGCCTACACTCGTCCTGCGCGCCGCGACGCACGCCGACATTCCCACGCTCCTGCGCTGGGACGCGGACCCCACTGTGATCGCCTCTGGCAGCGATGATCCGGACGCCGTCATGGCGTGGGGTGAGGACAATGACTGGGCGGAAAACATCGATCTCTACGAGCGCGATGTTTGGGAATACTGGATTGCCGAGATAGACGGCCGCCCCATAGGCGCGATGCAACTTTGCGATCCGCACTGGGAGTCGACGCATTACTGGGGCGAGATCGAGCCGAACTTGCGCTCTCTGGACATCTGGATCGGCGAGCCCGATGCGCGCGGCAAGGGCTATGGCGAGATGATGATGCGCCTCGGCATCGTCGCCTCGTTTGAAGATCCGAGCGTTACGGCCATCGTTATCGATCCGCTCGCGTCCAACACACGCGCCCATAAATTCTACCAGCGCCTCGGCTTCGTCCCGACCCATCGCCAGATGTTCGGCGAGGACGATTGCCTCGTTCACAAGCTAGCGCGCGAAGACTGGAGCAATGTCTCCCTACGCGCGTCCGAAATCCCGAAATCGAAATAGGAGTCCTCCCCCATGACCAACAAGATCAAAGTCCTCATCGCTGACGATCTCGCGCCCGGCGCCGCCGACATCTTCAAGAACCGCGGCATCGAGGTCGACTTCAAGGTCGGCCTCAAGAAGGACGAGCTGATCAAGATCATCGGCGAGTATGACGGTCTCGCGGTGCGTTCGGCCTGCAAGCCGGACAAGGATGTCATTGCAGCAGGCACGAAACTGCGGGTGATCGGTCGCGCGGGTATTGGCGTCGACAACGTTGATGTGAAGGCGGCGACTGCCAAGGGCGTCATCGTCATGAACACGCCGTTCGGCAACGCCATCACGACAGCGGAACACGCGATCGCCATGATGTTTGCAGCCGCCCGTCAGATACCTTCGGCGAGCCAGCGCACGATCGCGGGCGAGTGGCCGAAGAAGGATTACATCGGCATCGAGCTTTACGCGAAGACGCTGGGCCTCATCGGCGCGGGCAATATCGGCTCCATCGTTGCGGACCGCGCGCTGGGCCTGAAAATGAAGGTTGTCGCCTACGACCCGTTCCTCACCGCAGAGCGCGCCACGCAGCTGGGCGTAGAGAAGGTTGAACTCGACGAACTGCTGGCCCGCGCCGACGTCATCACGCTGCACACGCCGCTCACTGACCAGACGAAGAACATCCTTTCGGCCGAAAACATCGCCAAGACCAAGAAAGGGGTGATCCTGGTCAACTGCGCCCGTGGCGGTCTTGCTGACGAAGCGGCGGTCCGCGCGGGCCTCGATTCCGGCCACATCGGCGCTGCCGCGTTCGACGTGTTCCTCGAAGAGCCAGCCAAGACGAATGTCCTGTTCGGCGCGCCGAACTTCATTGCGACGCCGCACCTTGGCGCCTCGACCGTTGAAGCGCAGGACAATGTCGCTTTCCAGGTTGCCGAGCAGATGGCGGACTACCTGTTGACCGACGCGGTCTCCAACGCGCTGAACACGCCGAGCGTCACGGCTGAAGAAGCTCCGAAGTTGAAGCCCTTCATCGCGCTGGCCGAGAAGCTTGGCCAGTTCGCGGGCCAGGTTGCCGATGGCGGCCTCTCGGAAGTCGAGATCGAGTATGAAGGCGCTGTCGCCCAGCTCAACCGCAAGCCGCTGACGTCTGCGGCGCTCGCGGGAATGCTGCGCCCGTTCCTTGCTGAAGTGAACATGGTGTCGGCGCCCGCCATTCTTCAAGAGCGCGGCGGTTCGCTGAAAGAGTCGATCAACGAGGCGAGCGCCGTCTATGACTCGCTGATCCGCATCAAGGTGAAGGTGGACGGCAAGTGGCGCTCCGTCGCCGGCGCCATCGTCGGCGGCAAGCCGCGCGTGGTCGAGGTGAAAGGCATGCAGCTCGAGGCCGATTTCCAGCCCTTCATGGTGTTCGTCAATAACTCCGACAAACCAGGCTTCATCGGC
>JAVBYB010000178.1 GCA_030824255.1 bacterium | reverse complement strand
TCGCCCGCCAATCCGCTGTCCCGGCAGCTGACCCCGGCGGAGATGAAGACGCTCGACGAAGCGGCGAAGCTGGCGGGCCTTTCAGGCGCGCAGCTGAACGTCTTCCGGCCGTGGTTTGCCGCGCTGACCATTTCCAACGCGGCGATGACGCGCGCGGGCTATGACCCGATGTCGGGCGTCGACAGCAAGGTCGAAGCAGCCTTCAAGGCGCGCAACATCAAGCCCAAGGGTCTCGAGACAGCCGAGATGCAGATCAAGGTGTTCGCGGGCATGCAGCCCGATCAGGAGCTGCGCTATCTGCGCGAGACGATCGAGGAGTATGAGAACGCCCCGGTCGAGCTCGACAAGATGGTGACGCAGTGGGCCGCCGCCGATCTCGTCGGTCTCGAGGCGATGTTCGTCACAGAGATGAAGACCGAGGAGCCGGATCTCTACGCAGCGCTGCTGACCAATCGCAACGCCAACTGGGTGACGCAGATCGAGGGCATCCTCGCCGGCAAGGGCGTGGCCTTCATGGCGGTGGGCGCCGGCCACATGATCGGGCCGGACAGCGTGATCGCCATGCTGGAAGCCAAGGGCATCAAGGCGGAACGGGTGCAGTAGGCCTTCGACCCGCAGAGCTCCTACAGCTCAGCCCACTTTCGCAGCAGGTTGTGATAGACGGCGGTGAGGCCGAGCACGGCGTCGTGTGCGTCGCCGAGTTCGGCGCGGGTTTTGATGATCGACTGGTCGAGCTGATACAAAAGCGTGCGGGCGCTGTCGTCCTTCACCATCGACTGGATCCAGAAGAAAGACGCCCAGCGCGAGCCGCGCGTGATTTCCTGCACGCGGTGAAGACTGGAGGCGGGGTAAAGCACCATGTCGCCCGCAGCGAATTTCACGCTCTGCGTTCCATATGTGTCTTCGATGACGAGATCGCCACCGTCGTATTCTGAAGGTTCGGTGAGGAACAACGTGGCTGACAGGTCGGTCCGCACGCGGATGTTGGGGCCGGAGATGAAGCGAATGGCGTTGTCGACGTGGGCGCCGAACTTCATGCCGACATCATAGCGGTTGAACAGCGGCGGGAAGACGCGAAAGGGCGCTGCGGCCGACGTGAAGCCGGCGGATCGCGCAAGGGCGCGCAGAACAATCTCGCCCAGCGCGCGGGCCTGCGGCGCATCTTCGGGAACTTGCAGGTTGTGCTTGGCGATGGCGGACTGGGCGCCCGCCGTGATCTTGCCATCGACCCATTGCGTACCTTCGAGGACGGAGCGGCAGTGCGCCACTTCCTCTTTCGAGAGGACGGCCTCAACCTTCACGAGCATGTTCGCCTACCCTTCTGGCGCCGCGGACGGGGTGTCTTCACCCTCTCAAAATTTGGGCCGGACCTCCATGGGAGATCCGGCCCAGTCTATCAGACGCGATCTGGGGAGGAATTAGTAGACCACGCCGAGGGTTGCCATGAGAGTGCGGCCCTGACCCGGCGTGACGCGGTTGCCGTGGATCTGGGCGAAGTAGACTTCGTCAGACAGGTTGTAGCCATTGAGCGAGATGCGGAAGCGATCCCACCCGTAGGAGATGTAGCCGTCGAGCGTGGTGTAGGACGGGATGGCCGACAGGTTTGACGTATTGAGGTAGACCTCGCCCTGGTAGGTGAGACCGCCGCCCACTTCGAGACCGGCAAAGCCGTCCGTGAAGTTGTAGGTGGTCCACAGGCTGGCGCCGGTTTCCGGCGTGAAGGCGATGGAATTGCCGACGACGGAGATGGGCGTCGTGCCGCCGGCCGGCGTGAAGGTGGTCGTCGAATCCGTCACCTCGGTGTCGAGGAAGGTGGCGTTGGCGTTGACTGACCACTGGTCGGTGATCGCACCGGCGAGGCCGAGTTCGATACCGGTGATCTTCTGCGCATCGCCCGAGCTGACTTCGAGATCGCCATTCACGTCGAAGATCTTGGCGTTCTCTTTTTCGGTCTGGAACACGGCGCCCTGGAACTGGACGCGATCCTCGAAGAGGCCGATGCGGCCGCCGAGTTCGAGATTGGTGCTTTCTTCCGGCTCGAGGTCGCGGTTGGAGAAGGTGTCACCCGCAGCCGGGTTGGCGATGGTGTCGCCATTGTTGGTTGAGGCGCCCTGCGGCTTCGCCGACTGGGAGTAGTTCACATACCACTGCTGGTTGTCCGTCGGCTCCCAGATCGCGCCGATTTGCGGCGTGACGAAGTCGGAGTTCGACGAGACGGGCGTGTAGCAGGTGATACCAGGGGCGGGCGCGGCCGGCGCGCCATTGCACGATGCGGTCGAGTTGAACGCCGTCGTGTTCTGGTCGACCTCATAGCTGCCCCAGCGCAGGCCGCCGACGAGCGACCACTGGTCGTTGAGCCAGAGACGTTCGTTGGCGAACACGGAGACATCGCGCGTGGTGGTGTCGCGAATGTTCGAGCGAACAAACAGCGTGGGCACGCCGGCGGTCAGAACGGGGTTGAACAGGTCCAGCGGCGCGCGCGTTCCGTTGTAGCCGTACTGGTTGCGATCGTTGTGCTGCCAGGTGACGTCGGAGCCGACGACGAGTTCGCTGCGCAGGCCGAACAGCGGCGCGTTGATCGCGGCGGCGGTGATGTTCTGGATGCCTTGCGTGTCCTGATCCCACGGGCCCGGACCGCCCGGCGTTGCCAGCGGAACGGTGGCGTCGTCGTTATCCGTCAGCGCGGTGACGCAGGCGGCGTTGCAGCCGGCCGGCGTGAAGCGGGCGAAGCGCTGGTAATAGCCCCAGCGCGTGTCGCTGGTGAGCGTCAGCCAGTCATTCGCCTCGTGACGGAGGCGCACGGTGATGGTGTCGACCGTGGTTTCATCGACGTCGGCGGCATAGCCGTAGAAGTTCGTCGACGGCACGCCGTACTCGGTCACCGGCACGCCGTTGACGACCGGGATGCCGTAGTCGGTGAGTTTCGATTCGTCCTGGTGTAGATAGGCGATGGTGACCGTCGTCGGCGAGCCAAGGCCGAACGCGAAGGACGGGGCGACGCCCCAGCGTTCGGAGTTGACGTGGTCGCGGCCGGTGTTGCCGCCTTCATGCGACATCAGGGCGATGCGCGCGGCCATGCCGTCGCCGATCTCCTGGTTCCA
>JAVBYB010000213.1 GCA_030824255.1 bacterium | reverse complement strand
GATGCGGGACGGGATGCCGCTCGTCGAAGGATCCGCCCCGCCGACGCCGCCTTCAGCGATCGGCACGCCCCTCGCGCCGGGTCAGCCGATCCTGTGGCTTGGCGCACAGGCCGCGATGCTGAGCCCCAAGGCGACGCGCGTCTTTCTCGGCGAGACGAACAAGGGTTCGCCTGTCTTCGCGCTGGAACTGCCTTCATCCTTCAGTCTCGATTCATCGCCCATCGCCGGGCTTGGCGTGTTCGAGGATTTCCGCGCGGCGGCGTCTGGATTCTCCCCGTTCGAAGGCGGCGCTGCGGCGACCGCGCGGTGTATTTTCGAATGGCATCGCCGCCACGGCTTCTGCGCCAATTGCGGGGATCGCACGAAGATCGTCGAGGCGGGCTGGAAGCGTGTCTGCGAGGACTGCAAGGCGGAACACTTCCCGCGTGTCGACCCTGTTGCAATCATGCTGGCGGTGCGCGGCGACAAATGCCTGCTGGGACGGCAGGCGGCGTGGCGGCCGGGTTTCTGGTCGTGCCTGGCGGGCTTTGTCGAACCGGGCGAGACAATCGAACAGGCCGCCGCGCGGGAGCTGTTTGAAGAGGCAGGCATCCGCTGCGACACGCGGGCGGACTATCTTTTCTGCCAACCCTGGCCGTTCTCGCATTCGCTGATGATCGGCCTGATCCTCGAAGCGGATGGCGAGGAGATCACGGTCGATACCAGTGAGCTGGAGACAGCGCGCTGGTTCAGCCGCGAAGAAACCGCGGCGATAATGGCAGGTACGCATCCCGAGATTTTTGCTCCGCCCGCTTTTGCGGTGGCGCATCACGTCATCAAGGCGTGGCTGGATCGCGGCTAGAACGGATCGAGCGCTACATCGTCGGGCAGCGGATCAATCATCCGCGCGAGACGTGGATCGTCGAGGTCCTTGCCATAGGCCTGCGCATAGATGCGGCGCAGCCAGTTCTCGACGGCAAAGACAGAGATGGCGTTGATTTCGCGCGGCGGCAGAGCCAGCAACCACATCGGCGGCGGCGCGCCGAACGCATCCAGCGGCAGGAGATAATCGATGTCGCGAAGGCGCAGGCAGCCGAGCTTGCGGTAGAATGACAGGCGACGCGCCTGCTCTTCTTCGCCGCGATCGGTATCCACCTCGATCAGCCCCATGCGCTGCGGCCCGGCGATGTGACGGGTGGCGAGCAGGAGGTTTGCCCCGATGCCATGACCGCGCATGTCTGGCCGTACGGCGGCGTATTCGAACAGCCACATATCCGCATCGGGCGGCAGCATGGTGACGGAGACGCCGACAAGATCGTCGTCAGCGAACGCGCCGAGAAAGCGATAGTCCGGTCGCTTGGCCAGCGCGCGGAATTCGTCTTCCGGCCTCTGCTCGGTCCG
The DNA here is from genome assembly GCA_030824255.1 of bacterium. GTDB lineage: Bacteria > Pseudomonadota > Alphaproteobacteria > Caulobacterales > Hyphomonadaceae > UBA7672. The sequence continues at coordinate 1,729 of JAVBYB010000213.1, read as the reverse complement.
CTCGATGACGTCGCGATAGAGCGCGAACGCCTGATCGATGACGGCCTCGCTGGTCGGGGCGATAGGTTGGATCTTGATCTCTGGCACGAAAGTCTCCCGCGTCATCCTTGCACAAGTCCCGCGACATGGGAGCCGCAAAACGAAACGCCCCCGCGATTGCTCGCAGGGGCGCGTCGTATCAGACCTGCTCCCGAAAAGAGAAGACCGGGAGCGATACTGGTTAGAAGCTGCGGACGTAGGAGAGCGAGAACGCATCCACATCGCCAGCGTCATAGTCATGACGGGTCCAGTCGCCGCGGATGCCATCGACCGAGGTCAGGTTCCACTGGGCGCCGGCGCCGTAGGCAACGCCATCTTCCGAACCGCCCGGGGACGTTTCGATCTGGGCGTAACCGACGCGGCCGAAGACGTCGAAGGACGGGTTGATCGGCAGTTTACCGACGACGAACGCGCCGAGCTCGCTATCGAGTTCGGTGCCCGAGTCATCGTCCACGCCAAACGAGCCTTCGCCTTCGACAGCGAAGTTCGGCGACAGGTTCACGCCCACGCGGCCGGTGATTGCGCCGAGTTCAGCACCGCCGTCACCGTCGAATTGGGTGTAACCGCCGGAGACGTAGACGCCCGAGGACTGCTGGGCGTTGGCGGTCATGAAGGCCGGCGCGATCAGCATGGAGGCGGCGGCGAGAGCAAGTTTCAGTTTCATGGGGAAGACTCCAGTTGTGTCTGGAGCAGGTTCCGAGGGGACTGCTTAGTTCCCGACAGTAAGACCCGCTCCTGGTTCAAATCTGCCCGCGTCATCGCCACCCAGAGCTCTGGAAAGGCATCCGTCGCGAACCATCTATCCACCCAGCTGCTGGGCGGTATGGAGCCTAAATAGTGATGCAGCCACCTGCGTTCCGCTGCAGTGCAGGATTAAACTTCGTTAGGTGGCGCCACAGCAACACCGAGTACTCATAACCAACGGAAACATTAGGATATATGTCGAGATCATGTCGAAGACTTCGACACGACTCCCGAATACGAAATGAATACTTCAAGACCCGGTTTTAGCGGGAGATTGTGGTTAAAAATCTAACCGAATACAGGCTTGATTGTCCGCGCTGGCGCAGATCAATATCAAAATGTGACGGTGAAATGGCCGCGCCAAGGCGCAGTATGGCGCCAGCAAATCAGTTCGGCGGAGCGGCTCGCGATCGAAACGGGTTGGCCGCAAACACGCCGAGATGGCGTACCTGGGTGGAGAAGAAGCCCAACTCCTCCAGAGCCCGCTGCAGCGGAGCCTCGTCTGGATGGCCTTCGACCTCGGCATAGAACTGCGTTGCCGAGAAGGAGCCGCCGATCTGGTAGCTCTCAAGCTTGGTCATGTTCACGCCATTGGTCGCAAACCCGCCCATCGCCTTGTAGAGAGCCGAAGGCACGTTGCGGACACGGAAGACGAAAGCCGTGACCCAGCGCGTGTCCGGCGTCATTTCCGGCACGACGGCATCGCGGCTCATGATGACGAAACGCGTGGTATTGTGGGCTGCATCCTCGATGTTTTCGGCGAGGATATCGAGACCATAGACTTCGGCGGCAAGGCGCGGCGCGATGGCGGCCTGCGTCGGATCGCCGAGATCCCTCACCTCGCGCGCGGCGCCGGCCGTGTCAGAGCTGGTCTTGGCCACGATTCCGCGCGCGCGCAGGAAGTTCCGGCATTGGCCCAGCCCCATGATGTGGCTGTGGGCGGCCT
>JAVBYB010000020.1 GCA_030824255.1 bacterium | reverse complement strand
CGCACAGGCCGCCTTGGTGGTCGATCGTGCGCCAGCGCGGATCGACGTCGTCAGCGACCCAGATCGCTTCCACGTCGTAAGCCGGGCCGCCCTGCCACAGCCGACCTTTGCCTTCCGGCGGATCGACGATGAACATGCCATACATGCCCATCTCGAAGTGGAGCGGCGTGTTCTTGTGGCAGTGGTAGAAATACGTGCCCGCGCTGTGCGGACGGAACTGGTACGTGTAGCGGTTCGAGACTTCGAACGAGACGTGACCCACGCCATCGTTCATCGTGCTCGAGTTCATGCCGTGGTGGTGGATCGTGTGGGTGTTCTTCTGCGCTTCCAGGGTGTGGTGAACGATCTGGCCCTGCTTCACGCGGATCGTACGCGACGGCCAGATATTCTTGGTCGAGTCGTCGTTCGGATCGTTGAAGTTCCACATCTCGACGATCTTGCCGTCGGGCATCCGCAGATCAACGCTGCGGGGACCTTTGCTTACGAATGTCACGTCCGGCGTAAGCCGGTCCGGTGTAGGCATGGTGTCGTGCTCGACATCGCAGCCGAACGCTTCAAATGATTCTTCATCACGCACGATCATGTTACGCCCCAGCCCGTTGCATGCCCAGCAGTTCCCAGTGGGTCACAAGTCCCTGCGGATAGTTTCCGCCCCCCGCCGTCTGCGACATCTCGCAGTGGCAGTGCATCGGATACAGGAGCGGGAACGGCTCCTGGCGCGGCGGCCACACCTCGTGCGGAATCTCGTCCGGCTTCTTGAACGGAAGCATGACGTCGACGCGCTCGAGCGCTTTTAGGCACCACGTATCCAGCTCATAGACGTTGTCGCAGCCCTTGAACTTGCCGTCGGCCGAGTTCTCGGTCAGGCGCAGGATGTGGTTGCCGTGGATGTGCGGCGCGTGCGCGGCGATGCCGGCGTTCGCCGTGCGGATCAGCATCGGCTCGCCAATATAGCCCTTCGGGACAGTCGCTTCGTCGTGCGCGGCGTCGTAACCGCTCAGGCCGTTCAGCGTGAAGTAGCGCGGACGGAAGTTGTAGACGAGCGGGTTGAGATCGATGAGCTCATTGCGCTCGGCCGCCTGGTTCACGACCGGATCAACCTGCGACATCAGCCAGATAATCTCGCGCCCGGGTTGCCACTTGCCGCCCGGAAAATCGCCGTGCGTACCAAAAGCGTCGAACAGGGCGATCAGCTCTGGCGTGAGATCGTTCTTGTTGTACGGCGTCGCGTTGCCGGCAGGCGTCTTGTTACCCGCATGCCAGGTCGTGATCACGCCGTGCAGGCCAAGCACGCGGCCAGCTGAGCCTTCGGACACTTCATGGTAGATGTACGTGCCGGCTGGCGGCGCCGTGAACGAGATCGTGGCCGACTGACCAGCAGGAATGACCGGGAACTTGGTGTTGGGCCAACCGGTGATGGCGAACCGGCGCGCCTTGCGCGTCTTGTTCACCAGCTTCATCGTCGTCGTCGTCGCCTGACGCATTTTCAGCGGCGGACGAAGCGCGCGGGTGACCGGATCACGGAAGGCGAGAGCGAACACGACTTCGCCGTCGATCAGCTCCTCGTAGATCTCTTCCATGTGGAGCTCGAAGTGCTGACCGGCGACTTGCGCCTCAGCCTCCTGCCCAACCTGCGTCTTTACGAATGCAGCGGTGAGTGCAGCCGCACTCCCGTAACCAATGAATTCTCGCCTATCCATATCCCAGCCAGCCCCACTAAAACAAAGTGGTGCGACGGTTCACAGCCGATCCGCAGTCGTTAAAATTTTACCCCGGAACAGCCCGTCGCCCCTTACCCTTTAGTAACACTCAATCCTGTCGGGAACCTGTCAACGCGCAGTAATCGTAAGTACCACGTTGGTTTCGCTAGTATTCCCGTTGCATGTGCAAGGTTTAACCAAACGCCCTTCCGCGAGGTCTGCCGCGCTGACAGACCCGCCATGACGTTAACGTAAACGACGCTGTGAATGCCCCGCAAAATCAGAATGTTAGTGATCCGTAAACCCAGACCGCCCAGCCCCCGACTGCAAGGAATGGACCGAAGGCGACGGATGTTTCACCCCCGATCGTCCGTCCCCGGAGCATGTTTGTGACAACCACCCATGCAATTGCGGAGAGGGCTGCGACAAAAATACACGAGGGCAATCCTGTTATGCCGATCCAGGCGCCGATTCCCCCGAGCAGCTTTGCATCCCCTCTTCCGAGGCCGTCGCGGCCGCGTAACCGCTGATACACAAGCTCAATCGTGACGAAAACGAGATAGCCGGCCATGGCCCCGAGCAAATGCTCGATAAAGCGATCCTGATTCACGATGGCCGCCATCGCCAGGCCCGAAAGGGCCAGAGCGGCAGTCAGGACATCAGGCAATCTCCGTGTACGAATGTCGATTGCCGAAAGCGCCAGCAGCAGCCAGCCCATGACACAGGTTGCCGCAAACAGATGCGCCGGCATGGTCAGCCAGGCCCAGACTGCAACACCCACAGCGCCAAGTTCGATCAGTGGATAGTCTCGGGGAATACTGGCGGCGCATCCACGACACTTGCCGCGTTGAACAACCCAACTGACGACAGGGATCAACTCAAGCACGCCAAGTCTTCGTCCGCATGCCGGGCAGGAAGACGGAGATAGCCCCCACGCCGCGCCCGATGCGAAACGCGCAGCGCCCGCCGCGATCGCCGAACCGATGAACGGCGACGCCAGCCCGACGTAGAGATTGACGGTAAACATCTCCGCGCCCGGCGGCATGCCTTTACCTGTGCATTCAACTGGCGGAGATTTCGCCCAATGGGTGTGCGCATGCAACTTGCATGCTTATGCTCATCTCTCGGGGAGCCGGACATGACGAAAAAGACCAGCAGGCGGGATCAGGGTTTCTCGCTGATGGAACTTCTGGTTGCGCTGGTGATCCTCGCCCTCATCGTCGGCCTCGTTGCGCCGCAGGTGATCGGCTATCTGGGACGCGCCCGTTCGCAATCGGCCGAAGTCCAGATCGGTCATCTCAAATCCTCTCTCGGCCTCTACCTGGTCGATATGGGCCGCTATCCCAACGCCTCCGAAGGCCTCGACTCGCTGGTGAAAGCCCCGGTCGGCGCCGCCAACTGGCGCGGCCCCTAT
>JAVBYB010000491.1 GCA_030824255.1 bacterium | reverse complement strand
CGGCACATGCCCCATGATCGGCGTCCGGCCATAGCTCGTCTTCAGTGCGGCGACACCGCAGAAATGCGCCGGGAAGCGCAGGCTCCCCCCGATATCCGACCCCAGCTCCAGCGACGTGATGCCCGTGGCGAGCGCAACGGCGGCCCCGCCCGAGCTTCCTCCGGGCGTCCGGCTCAGATCCCAGGGGTTGAACGTGCGCCCGTGCACCGGATTGTTGGTCTGGCTGTCCCCGGCCATGTAGGGCGTGTTGGTCTTGGCCCAGATCACGGCGCCGGCCGCCTTCAGCCGCGCAACGGCAATGGCGTCGACCGTGCGCGAGGGGCGTGTCGCATATTCCGGCGCGCCGGCTGCCGCTGGCAGTCCGTCGACATCGAACGTGTCCTTGATGGTGATGGGCAGGCCATGCAGCGGCCCGGCGGACGCGCCCGCGGCCTGCATGCGATCAAGCGCGTGCGCCCGCGCCCTTGCGGTATCAAGATCGGAGCGCACCACGGCGTTCACCGCGCGGTTCACCGCGAGATACCGCGTCACATGCTCTTCCAGCAGATCGACCGCGCTCACTTGACCAAGGGCCAGACGGTCAAGCTGTGTCCGTGCTGAGAGAAAGATGTTCGGCGCTTGCGTCATCCCGCGCGCCAACCCCCGTACAGTCTAGGCTTCCCACCAATGGCGGCTCGACCCGGCCGCCTGCCACCGGTCTAATCGCGCTTCAGGCCACACGCAAAGTGAAAGGCCGGAAACAATCTGAAACAGCGATCAGAGTCCCAGCACGTCCCGCATAGTGTATAGGCCCGGTTTCTGGCTCACGGCCCATCTGGCGGCGACAAGCGCGCCCTTGGCGAAGATCGCCCTGTCCAGCGCGCGGTGACTGATGGAGAGGACTTCCTCGTCCGAGATGAACGCCGTGTCGTGGTCGCCGATGATGCCGCCGCCGCGAATGACCGAGAAGCCGATCGACCCCGCCTTTCGTGGTCCCGTCTGACCATCGTAAGGCGGAACCTGAAGCTCGCTCAGGGGGGCGCCACGTCCGCGGGCGGCAGCTTCCCCGATCATCAGCGCGGTTCCCGACGGAGCATCCACCTTGCGGCGATGGTGACCCTCGGTGATCTCGATATCCCAGCCTTCACCTAGACGTGCAGCCGCCTGTTCCACCAGACCGATCATCAGGTTGACGCCAAGCGAGAAGTTTCGGTCGCGCACGATGGCAATGCGTTTGGCGTGCTCGGAAATCTGCTGTTCCTGCGCGGCCGATAATCCCGTCGTGCCAATGATCGCCGCTTTCACGTTGGTCAGCTTCAGTTGCTCCAGCGCCTCGAGCGAAGCCTGCGGCGTCGTGAAGTCGATCCAGGCATCGGCCGATTGCGCGGCCTTTGCGGCGCCATCGGTGACCGGCCAGCCGCCCGGCGCCGATCCCAGCGCCTCGGAACCCACCCGCTCGCTACCACCCACAATGACGATATCCGCGCCCGCGGATTTCACCAGCGCCTGACCCATGCGTCCGGCAATGCCTGCGATAGCGATCCTGATGCTCATGTCCGCCTTATAACCGGAAATCGCCTGCAGGCGAGGGCGGGGACGTTTGACCGGTCGGGCCAATCAAGCCAAGTCTGCGCCCCATGAAAAAGTCCCTGATCTCACTTGTTCCACTGCTGCTTGTCGCATGTGCTGCCGAAACGCCGGTTGAACCATCAGCTGAGCCTGCCGCTGCAGCTCCACCGAGCCCTTACGCATTCGAGGTCAACCTGACCTTGACGCCGCGTGCGATCGAAAAGCTCGAGACGACCAATGAACAGGTGAATGTTGCCGCCATGTATTTCGGCATCCCCACCAGCGAAGCCGCGCCAGGCGTCGATGAGCATGGCATGGAGGTTGGCCTTGGGCGTGATGATGTTGTGGTCGCGCCTGCCAATGTCTTGGTAACGGCGCCGGGCAAGGGGTTCGACGCCACCTATCTCGCCAGCATCGACGGAGCGCCCCACGTGCTGGTAAACGTTTACTCTGCGCGCAAGACCCACACAGACAACCTTCTGTCTTGCGGGATCTATGAAGGCCCGGTCGCAATGGCTCAGCAGAAGCCGGTCGATATCCAGTGCGACCTGATCTACGGCCCGGACGGCGAGCCGACTGCCGTCGAAAACTGAACGCTGGTCCTGTTGATCCGGTCGTCAGGGCTCAAAGCGCGGCGTGGACGTCATACCACTCGTGCGGGTTGCCCCTGTGTCTGTTCTGCTCGTCCTGAACAAACCAGTCCATGACGCTGATGGCTTGCTCGGCATTGAGCCACGTGCCGGGGCAGGTCCAGGGCGGCGGTCCGGTATCCAGCGTCGTGTACGGAAGTTCTCCCTCGGGCGCTGGCCACTCAGCCTTCCGGCTCTGGGGCACGATCTTGAATAGCGTGTAGCCAAGCTCGGATAGATCGCGGATTGCGGGCTGGCCGTAGTTTTCGATCGACACCCATTGTGGTCGCTTCTCAAGCGCGTGGAGCGACGTGATCACATGCCGATCCGCGCCCTCGATGTCGATCTTGAGAAAGTCGGGATGACCATATTGCTCAACAAGTTCGGGGAACGTCACCGTATCGATATCGATGATCTCGTATCCGCCCTCCCGCATGCCGTAATTGGGATCGAAGCTCGACCAGTGGTCATTGTTGTGCCGATAGAACGGCAGCTTCCCGCGTGTGTTCCAGATCCCGATATTCAGGAGCACGACCCGGCCCGCCACGATCTCGCTCGCGAACTTCTGTGCCAGCGCCTCAGCGATGATCGGATTTGCTTCGACGCTGACGACCCGGTCCGCGTAGTGCAGATATCGGGCTGTGTCCTCGCCATGGTTGGCGCCGAGATCGTAGATCGTGCGAAGTTTCATCCAGCCAATCTAGCCGATCCACACACGCGGTCTATCGTTCGCACAGAAGCAGGGCGTTATATTGCTTGACGGCATCAGAGGCGGAAGGCCGGGCTTAGGCCCGCGAGTCTTCCTCGAAGAACTTCTTCACCTTCTTGAAGAAGCCCTGGCTTTCCGGATGGCACTTCCCACTCGGACAGCATTCCTCGGCAAACTGCTTGAGCAACTCTTTTTGCTTCGCGGAAAGATGCGTCGGCGTCTCGACAAACAGTTC
>JAVBYB010000313.1 GCA_030824255.1 bacterium | reverse complement strand
GTGAACGATGAGCGCCGGGCGTTCGATCTTTATCCGACCGGTGAGCCGGAAGCCATTCGCGGCTTGCTGGCGCTGGATGGGGCGCGGATTCGCGGGCTCGGCAGCGTGTGGGAGCCCGCGGCCGGGCATGGGCATCTCTCGCGCGAGATCGAAGCGGTGGGTTTGCCGTGCGCGGTGTCGGACGTGGCGGATCACGGCTGCCCCGGCGTGGTGGTGCGCAGCTTCTATGAGTTCGGGGAGAGCCTCGCGCCCGCGATCATCACGAACCCGCCCTATGCGGAGATAAACGCGCGCGACGGCCATGGGCGGTGGCTGCGCCACACGCTGAACCTGGCAGGGTGGCGATACTGCGCGCTGCTGCTGTCGTGGGATTGGCCGGCGGCAAGGGCGAACGGGCTCGGCGCGATGCTGGACGCGAACCCGTTTTCCTACTGCTACCTCATGCGGTGGAAGCTGGATTTCACGGGCGAGGGCGCGCCGCCGCAGCGCAATGCGTGGTTCGTGTGGGATCGCGACTGGACGGGGCGCGAGCCCGCCTTCCGCTGGATGGACCGCCACCACGACACGCGGCAGGCGGAGATGTTTGGGGCTCCGGATGCGGAGCGGCAGGCATGAGCTATCCTCTGCGCTCCCAAAAGCAGGAGCTTCCCATGACCAAGGTTTTTCCGTCGCAATCGATCTATCCCGCCGTTGGCTGGCCGAAGGGCGAGGCGCGGCCCGATGGCGTCGATGTTCACGATGAGGCGATGGTGGACGCCTATGTCGTCGACGATTTTCTCACGCTGGAGTGGATACTCGCGCAAGGCGGCGAGGCCGTGTGGTTCCACACGCGCCTTGACGCTTGGGACGATCCGGAACGTGTCAGCGATTTCACCATCGTGAACATCGTGATGTCGCCGGATCTTCTCAGCCTGTGTCCGGTGCTGCCGACCATGAACCACCTGCCGGGCTGGCTGGAAAGCAAGGCGGGGCCGCGCCATCCCTGGCCGATCCGTATCCCCGGTGACACGCGCGAAGCGCAGGCGGACTTCGTTCGCCGCATTGGCGACCGGGTCAAGCTGTCGATCGATGTGCGCGCGACGCTCGCGCGGGGCGGGCCGCCGTGACTGACTGTTCTGCCGCGCCCGAAATCTTCATCCCGGACTTTCCGGAAGACATGCCCGAGGGCGTGCGCTTCCTGCTGACGGTGATGCGTAGCTGGGCGGATGCGCGAGGCTCGTGCGATCCGTCGGAAGCCGATCTCGTGAGGTACACCGGGATGGGCGAATCCACCGTGCGGAAGCACCTCGTGTGGGCCATCGGCTCGCGCAACAAGGATGGGTCGGAGAAGAAGAAGGGCAACGCCGCCGACTGGATTTCGCGATCCGAGCGCCGCCGCCTGCCGGATGGCACGCTGAGCGGATACCGCTACTGGCTGCGTTTAGAAAAATTCGGGCCTACGCCGGACCACCGCTCAAAACGAGCGGTGGTTGGCGAGGTCGATGCAGCCGGGCCGACTGTGGGCAACCCTGTGGACGAACCACCGCTCAATTCGAGCGGTGGCGCGCCTGAACCACCGCTCGATTTGAGCACACCACCGCTCAAAACGAGCGGTGGTGACGTCGAAATGAGCGGTGGTTACGGCTTGAAAACAGACGATATTTTAGACCCCTCTCGCGAGCGCGCGCGCGCATTTCCCTTTTCCAATTCCTATTTCCTTTCCTTCCCCTGGCGGGATGAGGCTTTGAAGGTTCAGGCTGGGGATATCCTCGCTGCGTGCGGGCCTCTGCTCGGGAAGCTTGGTGAGCAGAAAGACCGCGTGCTGCAGAGTTTAGCTTACGTGCTGGAGAGCGGCTTGTGGGCGGAGTTCGACTGGTCGCTGGATGTGTTGCCCGTGGTGCGGGTGAAGACCGGGCCGACGCATACGCGCGTGCTGTGGGACTTCGCGATGATCACCTCGAACATCGCACGGCATCGGCGGCTTCGGCTGGGGGCGACGGAAGCGCCGCGCGCGCCACGGGCGGCGAAGGCGGGGCCGCCACCTCCGGTTGTTTCCGATGCGGAGCGCGTGAAGGGGCGGATCGCCAGCATTCGCGCGATGATCTCGCAGATCGATAGCGGGCAGCAGCCGCTCTACGTGCTGCCGAAGAAAGACCAGCTTTCGCGCGGGGAGTGGCTGAACGATGCGTTCGCGAAGGAACGCGCGCGGCTGGCCGATGAGCTGCTCGGGCTGCTGGCGGAAGCGCGCGGGATGGCGGGCGATGTGGGTGTTGCGGGCGGTGTGGCGACGGTGGAGGGTTGAGGATGGCGCGGAAGAAACCGGTGCGGAAGGCCTCGACGGAGGCCGTGAATGCGGGGTTTTCAAGCCTCGACGTGCAGCGCATGTCGAACGCGGATCTCGTGAAGCCGCCAAGCGCGGTGAAGCGGCGGGGGGCTTCGAAGGCGTCGCGTGAGGCGCTGGCGAAGCATGAGGGCAAGGCCGCGGTGACGCACACGAACCGCAAGGACCCGAAAGCGAAGAAGCCGGTCGTGACCGATTTCTCGCGGATGCCGACGCGCGAACAGCAGGCGGGGAACGAGTATATGCGCGTGGCTGGCGAGCGCATCGATATCAAGCTGAAGGGCGAGATGGTGCTGGTGAATGCAAGCGGGCGCGCGGGCGGCGCGGGCGTGTTGTTCAATCGCGGGCAGATCGGCAAGCGCGAGCTGGGGGCTGCCGCGAAGGTGTGCGAGCTGGCGGAACGGGCGAGGGCCTCGCAGCTGTCGGGCATGCAGATGGGCGAGCGCGTGGACGGGGGGAAGATCGACCTCGATGGCGCGCGGCTTCGGTCTGCGGCGATGGCGGCTGGGGAGTTGCGCGAGGCGCTGGCGCTGCTGTCGCGACAGGGGCGGGTTCTTGTGGAGAAGTGCATTGTCGGGGGCATGTCGCTGGAGAGCGCGGTGCGTGTGCGGCCGCTGGCGGAGTGGCTGGGGGACGACACAACGCTTAGGCATCGCTGCAAAAAGGCCGTCGTGCTGCTGCGCGATGCGCTCGATCGCCTGGCCGACGCATTCCACCTGCCGGAGGCTTGACCGTGGCCCCACAAATCAGTCATGAAAGCGCATCCACCGAATTGCGCCCGCTGCTCACCCCGTCGCCAACCGCG
>JAVBYB010000264.1 GCA_030824255.1 bacterium | reverse complement strand
GCGGCGTATGGCGGCGTAGAACGCATCGGCGCGGCGGGGGGCGACGGTGTAGTCGATGGCGTCGGGGTTAGTGTCGGCCAGCCATTCGACATCGGGGCCAAACTTCATGCGGCCGGCGAGATCCAGCGTGACATGGACGCCGAGGCCGCCATCGACGGGCGCGGGATAGATCAGGCGCGAGAAGACGGGCTTTGCGGCGCAGCTGAAGTAATTGCCTTTGGCGAGAGTCAGCTTCGGGATGTGCGCGGGGGCGAGGCCTTCGATGCGGGAGGCGAGGCGCTGAGCATACAGGCCGGCGCAATTCACGATTTGCCGGCAGGCGAGAGCGGAGTCGGGCGTGTGGACGCGGAAGCCGCCGCTGGCGAGTTGCTCGACGCGCGTGACGGGGGACAGAAGCGCGATGGCGCCTCCATGGTCTTCGACCTCGCCTTGCAGGGCGAGCATGTAGCCGTGGGCGTCGACGATGCCAGTCTCGGGCGACCAGAGCGCGGCGGTGCAGTTGAGGGCGGGCTCCATGGCCCTCGCCTCGCTGGCGCTGAGCAGGACGAGACTTTCGACATCGTTGGCGAGGCCAGCGGCATGGATGGCTTCTATCTTCGCGACTTCAGCGTCGCTGGTGGCGACGATCAGCTTTCCCGTCTTGGCGTGAGCGATATGGCGCTGCTGCAGGTAGGCGTAGAGGGCCCGCCGGCCCGCGACGCACAAGCGGTGCTTGAGGCTGCCGGTTGGGTAGTACATGCCGGCGTGGATGACTTCGGAGTTGCGGGCGGAGGTTCCCGTGCCGATGGCGGACGCGGCCTCGAGGACGAGCACGTCTTTCCCGTTCCGGGCGAGGCTCGCGGCGACGGCAAGGCCCACCGCGCCCGCGCCAACGATGACAACGTCAACGTCCATTAACGAAACCTCTCCGGCAGGTCCTGCGGAACCTGTGAATTCGTTTTCGGATAATTACCTAACGGTGTGTAGTCTTACGATTGAGAGCCGAAAGGCCGGGTGATAGGCGCAGGCGTGATGGCGGAATTCAACAACCTTTACGCGCACGGTTTCGTGCGGGTGGCCGCGGCCAGCCCGCGCGTTCACCTGGCCGACCCCGCCAGCAACGCTCGCGAGACCATTGAGCTGATGCGGCAGGCCGACACGGCGGGCGCCATGCTTGCCGTGTTCCCCGAGCTGGGCATGAGCGGCTACACGCTCGACGACCTGCACATGCAGTCCACGCTGCTCTCTGCCGTGCGCGAAGCCATCGCGAAGGTGAAGAAGGCGAGCAAGTCGCTGGCGCCCGTGGTGGTGATCGGCGCGCCGATCCAGGTGGGACCGGCGGTGCATGGCTGTGCGGTGGTGATCCATCGCGGCGCGATCCTGGGCGTCGTGCCGAAGACCTACCTGCCGAACTATCGCGAGTTCTACGAGAAGCGTCAGTTCGCCATGTCGGGCGATGCGAGCGTGAGCGAGATCGCGCTGGCGGGCGAGACTGTGCCGTTCGGCATCGACCTGACATTCGAGGCGTCCGACATTCCGGAGTTCACGCTGGCCGTGGATATCTGCGAGGACATGTGGGCGCCGTTGCCGCCATCGACCTTCGCGGCGCTGGCGGGAGCGAACATCATCGCCAACCTGTCCGCCTCCAACATCACTATCGGCAAGGCGGCCGAGCGCGACATGCTGTGCCTGTCGCAATCGGCGCGCGCGGCCTGCGGCTATATCTATGCGGCGGCGGGCTATGGAGAGAGCACGACGGATACGGCATGGGATGGCCAGCTGGCCGTCTATGAGCTGGGCTCAAAGATTGCGGAGTCGGATCGGTTCTCGGACCAGTCAGCGCTGCTGCTGGCGGACATGGATGTCGCGCGCATCGTGCAGGACCGCATCCGCAATGGCACATTCCGCGATGCAGCGCGCAATCACATGGCGAGCCTGAAGCGCCGCCGCATCAGCTTTACCGCAGCGCCCGATCGCGATGCGAAACTGCCGCTGCAACGTCATGTAGACCGCTTTCCATTCGTGCCGGATGACGAGGCGCTGCTCGATCAGGATTGCTTCGAGGCGTACTCGATCCAGGTTCAGGGCCTGCGGCGCAGGCTTGAGGCCTCGCATGTGAAGAAGGCCGTGATCGGCGTTTCGGGCGGTCTGGATTCGACGCAGGCGCTGCTGGTGGCGGTGCGCGCCTTCGACCTGATGGGTCGGAAGCGAACCGATATCATCGGTGTGACCATGCCGGGCTTTGCGACGACCGAGGGCACGAAGTCCAAGGCGCATGCGCTGATGAAGGAGCTGGGCGTTGACGCCCGCGAGATCGACATCAAGCCGATGGCCAACCAGATGCTGGCCGATCTCAGCCATCCCTTCGCCAAGGGGAAGAAGGTCTACGACATAACCTTCGAGAATGTGCAGGCGGGCCTGCGCACCGACTATCTCTTCCGGCTTGCGAACAAGGAAGGCGGGATGGTGGTCGGCACTGGCGACCTGTCCGAGCTGGCGCTTGGCTGGTGCACCTATGGCGTCGGCGACCATATGAGCCACTATAACGTCAATGGCGCGGTGGCGAAGACACTGATCCAGCACCTGATCCGATGGAGCGCAGCGAGCGGGCACTATTCGGATGCTGCGGGCGACGTGATGCGCGCGATCCTTGAGCAGGAAATTTCGCCCGAGCTGATCCCGGCGGGCAAGGAAGGGAAGATCCAGTCCACCGAAGATACGATCGGTCCGTACAACCTGCACGATTTCTACCTGAACCAGATCATTCGCTGGGGTGCCAACCCGTCGCGCATCGCGTTCCTTGCTCACGCCGCGTGGGGCGATGCAAAGGCAGGCGAGTGGCCGGCGCACACGGCGGGCAAGGACCGGGTCGCCTATGACATGGCGACAATCGTGAAATGGCTTGAGGTGTTCGCGAAACGCTTTTTCGAGACCAGCCAGTTCAAGCGTTCGGCGGTTCCCAACGGACCGAAGGTGACTTCCGGCGGGGCGCTCTCCCCGCGCGGCGACTGGCGCATGCCGAGCGATTCCAGCGGCGCGCCGTGGCTGGAGGAAATCGCGAAACTGAAGGCGTGGGCGGGTTTGAAGGGCTGACAGCCCCGAACCTTGCCTTTTCCCCCGGTCTGATACATGAGGGCCGGACCGTAA
>JAVBYB010000131.1 GCA_030824255.1 bacterium | reverse complement strand
TCCTCAATCTGTCGGCGGATGCGGACGTCGCCATGACGGCGGAGCCGAAGATCGACGGCCTGTCGTGCAGCCTGCTCTATGAGGATGGCGTGCTGGTGCGCGCGGCGACGCGCGGCGATGGCGCGGTGGGCGAGGATGTGACGGCGAACATCCGCACGCTGAAGAGCGTTCCGGAAAAGCTGACAGGCAAGGGCCATCCCGCGCGCATCGAGGTGCGCGGCGAAATCTACATGACGATGGATGATTTCGCGGCGTTTCAGGCGGCGGAAGAAGAGGCGGGGCGCAAGCGGCCGGCCAATCCGCGCAATGCGGCGGCAGGCAGCCTGCGGCAGAAGGATGCCTCGGTGACAGCCTCGCGGCCGCTGAGGCTGTTCGCCTACACGTGGGGCTTCGTGTCCGAGCCGTTTGCGGAGACGCAGATGGAAGCCGTCGAAAAGTTCAAGGCGTGGGGCCTGCCGGTCAATCCCGAGATGAAACGGGCGACCAGTGCGGAAGACCTGCTCGCGATCTATCACGGCATCGAGGCGCGGCGTGCGGCGCTCGGCTATGACATTGATGGCGTGGTCTACAAGGTGGACCGTATCGACTGGCAGGAACGGCTCGGCTTTGTCTCGCGTAGCCCGCGCTGGGCGGCTGCGCACAAGTTTCCGGCGCAACAGGCGGTGACACAGCTTCTCGGCATCGACATCCAGGTGGGGCGCACGGGCAAGCTGGCGCCGGTGGCGCGGCTGTCGCCGGTGACGGTGGGCGGCGTCACCGTGTCGAATGCGACGCTGCACAATGAAGACCAGATCGCGCGGCTTGGCGTGATGATCAATGACTGGGTGGTGATCCAGCGCGCGGGCGATGTCATCCCGCAGGTTGTGCGTGTGGAGGAAGACAAGCGTCCCAGGGATGCGAAAGCGTACACGTTTCCGCACACATGCCCATTCTGCGGATCGGAGGCGGTGCGTGGCGGGGGGGAGGGCGATGAGGAAGTTGACCGCCGCTGCACGGGCGGGCTGATCTGCCCGGCGCAGGCTGTTGAACGCCTCAAGTATTTCGTCGCGCGGCGCACGTTCGACATCGAGGGCCTGGGCGGCAAGCAGATCGAGGAATTCTTCGAGAAGGGCGTCATCACTGCGCCGCAGCACATCTTCACGCTGGAAAAGCGGATTGCGGATGCGGGCCTGCCACCGCTGAGCGAGTGGGAAGGCTATGGCGAGACGTCGGCGAAGAAGCTGTTCGACGCAATCGATGCGGCGCGCAAGCCGGCGCTGGAGCGGTTCATCAACGCGCTGGGCATTCGGCATATTGGCGAAACGAACGGTTTGCTGCTGGCGCGGCAGTTCGGCACGTTCGAGGCCTTGCGCGACGCGGTGGAGAAGGCTGCGAAGCAACGGCCGAACGACGCGTATCGACGGCTTGAGGGTGTGATCGGGCCGGGGTCGCTGGGCAAGCTGCTGGATTCGGAGCTGCCAACGGCGCTGATCGGTTCACTCGACAACACGCTGGAGGGTCAGCTTGAGGCGGTGGAGCTTGCGGCGGACACGGGCAAGAAGCCGACGCGGCTCAACAAGCCGACGCGCACGAAGCTGGCGGCGGAGTATGGCGACTGGGAGACGTTCCGCGAGCAGGTGCAGGCGGCCGCGAAGGGCAGGCCTGGCGAGGACCTGCTACAACTGGCGGCCATCAACGGCTTCGGCGAAGTGGCGGCGGAAGCACTGGTCGATTTCTTCGCCGAGAAGCGCAATCGCGAGGTGGTGGACGCGTTGCTGGCGGCGGGCGTCGAGCCGCAGGCGCACAAGCAGGCGGATACATCTGGCTCGCCGGTGGCAGGCAAGACGGTGGTGTTCACCGGCACGCTCGAGAAGATGACGCGCGACGAGGCCAAGCAGCAGGCGATCGGGCTGGGCGCGAAGGTATCGGGCTCCGTGTCGGCGAAGACCGATATCGTCATTGCGGGGCCGGGCGCGGGATCGAAGCTGGCGGATGCGCAGAAGCACGGGGTGAAGGTGCTGAGCGAAGATGAGTGGCTGGCGCTGATCGGGAAGTGAGGCTGTTGAGGCAGGTCCGCCGGCTTTGCCGGTAGCCCCCTCCGTCCGCTTCGTATCCGCCTCCCCCGCCTTCAGCGAGGCAGGACGTCATTGACTCAGACGTCGACGCCGCGGACTTCCGCGTTGATGGCGGCGGTGAGACTGCGGATGATTGCGTCGGCGATGCCGGTGTCGGGATGGTTGTCGCCGAAATGGTCCGCGAGTTGCTGGCGGCGCGCCATGGCGGCGGAAAGTTCGTCGGCCAGCGCGCCGATCAGTTCGATGCGGGCGCCGTGTGCATCATCCTCGAAGGCGATGCGGCGCAGGCCTTCGATCTGGCCCGCGAGTTCGTCGATGCGATAGTCGTGCAGCTCGCCGGACGCTTCGATGGCGATGCGTGCGTGGATGGCGTCGGCGAGACGATTTTCGGTCGAGTAGGCGGCAGCCACAGGGACGGCGGTGATCTGCGTGCTGGCGGGGCGTGGAATCACGGCGCACGCAGCCAGTACAAACAGGCAGATGCAATAGGCGATCTTCGCAGGTGTTCCGGTCATGGGGCCCAATCCTCCGGGCCAGCCCTGAGACTGATCCGGTTCCAACACGACCGCTATAGAAGCATTCGCGGGCGTACGACAATGGCAATCCGTTCACGTGTGATGGGATGGCCGTGCGGGCGCCCGAACTGCTTGTTCTGACTCAGTATTTGGCCTTGAGATTGAGCACGAACGTCTGCGGGTGGACGGGGTGGAAGTGGATGTCCTCCACCGGCGCGGGCTCGCCCTGCAGCTGGCTCTCGTAAAAATAGACCATGTCGAAGTCGTCGGCGTCGAAGATGTTGAGCATGTCGAGACCGATTTCGAAATTGCCGAAATCCTTCGAGATGCCGGCGTTGACGAGGGTGGTGGAGGGCGCGCGAACGGAGTTGTCCTCGATCAGCGGACCGGGGCCCAGATAACGCACGCGGACCGAGCCTTCCCAGCCATCGCCGGGGAGCCAGGTGACGCCAGCGGCGGCCACGCCTTCGACCGTGTTGGGAATGCGGTCGAGGCTGGCGGGAGCGTCCTTGAAGCGCGAGTGGGAATAGGCGTAGGACGCGTCGAACGCCAGCCAG
>JAVBYB010000229.1 GCA_030824255.1 bacterium | reverse complement strand
CGGATTGTTGCCGCCGAGTTCGAGGGCGACGATCTTGTTGAGATGACCGCCCAGGACGCGGTGGATCGCCCTGCCCGCCGGCACGCCGCCGGTGAACAGGATGCCATCGACGGCTTCGTGCGCGACCAGATACTCGGCGGGCGCGCGGGCGCCTTGCACGAGATTGATGACGCCGAGCGGAATGCCCGCTTCCTCCCAGAGGCGAAGGGTGAACTCGGCAACTTCGGGCGTCTGTTCGGAAGGCTTGAAGATCACGGTGTTGCCCGCGATCAGCGCGGGCATGATGTGACCGTTGGGCAGGTGGCCCGGGAAGTTGAACGGTCCGAGCACAGCCATCACGCCGTGCGGATGATGGCTGATGCGCGCGGTGAAGGCGCCAGCGGGAGCTTCCTTCGTGGGCGTGCGCTCCTGATAGGCTTTCACGGAAAGCTCCGCCTTGCCGACCATGGCGGCGGCTTCCGTGGCGGCGTCCCAGAGCGGCTTGCCAGTCGCGCGCGAAATGACGGCGGCCATGTCGGCCTTGCGCGCGTCTACCAGCTTCGCGAAGGCGCGGACGATGCCGATGCGCTCGTCGATGGGACGACGACGCCAGCTGCGCAGGGCTGCGTTGGCCGCGGCAACGGCTTCGTTGACGTCATCGGATGAAGCGGCATGGCCACGCCACGCTTTGGCTCCATCGGCCGGCGCTATCGAGGCAAAGGCTTCGCCACCGCCCATTCTCCAGTGGCCATTGATGAAGCACTCGCCGGTGAATGTGGGCAGGGTCATGCGCGTGACGCCTTCAGCCGATAGACCATCACCTCCTCGCCTGCGCCAACACCGATTCCAGCGAGCACTTTCGCGGGGTCGTCGGTCGCGGTGAACTGCGTGACGGCGAAGCGGGCGAGATCGGGGTTGGCCGCGAGAGCCGCATCAGGTCGTGGACCCGCGATGAACTCGGCGGCGGTCATGCGAACGGTTTCGCGCACAGTGTCGATATGATCGATGAAGGCTTCGACGGTCGGGCCCGCATCGAAGATGTCGACGACATCATTGTAGCGGAGGCCCTGCGCCTTCAGCATCGCATAGGCGGGCTCGGCATCCGGATGCGGGCGAGCGATGACGCGGCGCGCATCATCCGGCAGGAGCGAGACATAGATCGGATAACGGGGCATCAGGTCTGCGATGAAGCGATGATCACGGGCGCTCAGCGTATCGGCGACGCGATACTCCATGCGGAAGAACTTCGAACCGACCGCATCCCAGAAGGGCGAGCGGCCATCGGCGTCGGTATAGCCGCGAATTTCGGCCATGGCCTTTGTGCCGAAGCGGATAGGGTCAGCGGCGATGAGCATGAGGCGGGCGAAGGAAAGCAGGCGACCACGGCCGCCGCCACGCGCCTTGCGTTCGATGAAGAGCGTGCCGAGTTCGGAATCGCCGTGATAATCGTTGACCAGGAACAGCAGGTCGAGCTCGACTTTGACGTCCAGCTCTGGGGAAACCTTTGCATCTCTCGAAATGCGATACGAGTAGAATGGGCGCTCCACGCCGAGATTTGTGAAGATGCTGGCGGTGCCTAGCAGTTCGCCCTCCTCCTCCATCACCAGAAAATAACACTCGTTCTGCGGCGGCAGGGAGCCACGCGCGAAGGCGGCAAGCGAGCGATCTATCCGCGCCGCCATGGCCTCGCGCGAAGCCGGCATCGTCAGCATTCCAGCGTCAACGCGCGAGATCATGTCCTCGAGCCTGTCGAGGTCAGTGTGAGTGGCCGGGCGGACGACTGTTTGGCTCATATGCTGGCTTAACTCTCGGCGGCGAACTGCGCCAGCGTCTCCTCGCCGAACAACTCGACGGCGGCGCGAAGATCGTCTGGGCTGACGCCACGCCCACTGGCGCGGACGTAAAAGCGATCCTTTGCGAGGCGGCCATAGCTGCCGGCCTGCGCCGCCTGGTTCCAGTCCTCGACGATGATGGACTCGCCGGCGCGGCGGCGGCGGGAATATCCGTCCACGGTTTCACGGTCGAACTCGGACGTGCTCATGCCGCCAAAGCCGATCACCTGCGCGATGGAAGGCGAGTAGACGATCTGGAGTGTGAGGCGGCGGTCAGCGGACTGGTATTCGGCTTCGAGGCGGATGGTGCGCTGTCCGGCCTGTCCGCTGCGCTCGATGTTGGCTGCGACACGCGGGAGGTCTGCAATGGTGAGCGGCGCGATGTTGCGCAGGTCGCCGGTCGCGACGAGGCCGCCGGGGGCGAGTGTGCCGGGATTGCCCTGCGATGCGGTTTGCGGCCCGGACGAAGGCGCTTGTGGCTCGAAGAAGGGAATACGCGGGAATTGCGGGAACGGGTTTCCGCCCGGTGCGGCGGCAAACATGGCGGCCATGCCGACGGCGAGAGCTACGAGGATGGCGGCGAAGGTGACGACAATGGAGAAGTTCACGGCGGACCTGCCCGGCGGGCGCATCACCTTCGGCGCGCCGATGAACAGCAGATAGAGGCTGTAGGTGGCGCCGAGCAGCGCGAATATCTGGAGCGCGGGCGCGACCGCGAGGACGCCCGCCACCATGGCGGCGGTGGTGGAATAGGCCGAGACCTTGAAGGCCTGACGATAGCTGCGCTCCGCCCCGAAGCGAGGGGCGAGCAAGTTGATGATGGCGGCGAAGGCGTAGACGCCTGCAATAGAGAGGATGAAGAACAGTCCGGCCGACAGCGCGACGCCGAGAATATCCGCGCGGTGAACCTGACCGCCGGCCTCCACGCCGATGACCGCAAGGGCGATGACGATGGCGCTGGCGGGAATGAGAGCCAGCGGGGCGACGTAACGAAGGGCCAGCCGATGGGGTGTTGCCTCTTCCCCAGCGATCACGTCCCACTCAGTCCCGGGCGACAGCAGCAGGTTTTTGACCCGTGCAACCAGGGCGAGCATGGATGGTCCTTCTGGAGAGCGCTGAACCGGAGCCTAGACCGGCCTGTGAAACAATTCAAAGGCTTGCGGAACGGCAGAACCCCGGAAAAGCGACAAACAGGCCCACTGGCGAGTCGCCGGCGAGACGTGTAGGAGTGGCGGAAACTGCAGAGTTTCGCCTGGACGGAGCCAATACGCATGGACGCGACAGCGCCCCACGACCTGCCCCATCGGCGTGAACCAACGCCTGACGA
>JAVBYB010000269.1 GCA_030824255.1 bacterium | reverse complement strand
GAAAACCTCAACGCCTTCCTCGCCTCGCACCAGCTCGCCCGCGATCCCGGCGCGTCCTTCGAGTACTCCAACCTCGGCATGGGCATCCTTGGCGCCATCCTCGCGCATCGCGCCGGCATGACCTACGAGCAACTCGTCCAGACCCGCATCCTCACGCCCCTCGGCATGAGGATGACCAGCATCACGCTGTCGCCCCAGATGCAGGCCTCGCTCGCCCACGGTCACGGCGCAGATGGCAGCCCCGCTGCAATGTGGGACTTCCCCACGCTTGCCGGCGCCGGCGCGCTCCGCTCCACCATGACTGACATGCTCAAATTCCTCGACGCCAATGTCGGCGAACCGAAAACCGACCTCGAACGCGCCATGCGTGACGCGCAAAAGCCGCGCTTCCCCTTGCCGCCCAACAACCAGATCGGCCTCGGCTGGATCAGCTTCCCGATCTCCCAGGGCCACACCATCGTCTTCCACGATGGCGGCACGGGCGGCTATGGCGCGATCATCAGCGTCGACCAGACACGCTCCCTCGGCCTCGTTCTCCTCGCCAACCGCACCGGCGTGCCGGACGACATCGCGCTGCACCTCATTGACCCCGCCATACCGATCGCGAAACCGCCGGAGAAGCGCACCGAAACCACCGTCCCCGCCGATGTTCTCGCCAGTCATGTCGGCGTCTACGCGCTCGACACGATGAAGTCCTTCAAGCTCACCGTCACGCTTGAGAACGGCCAGCTTCACATGCAGGCCACCGGCCAGGACAAATTCCCGATCTTCCCGGAGTCACAGACAAAGTTCTTCCTGAAAGTCGTCGACGCCCAGGTCAGCTTCTCGCCAGATCACCTGGTCCTGCATCAGGGCGGCGTGAACCAGCGCGCCAGCAAGGAAGACTGAGCACGCCAACCTCTCCGATAAGTGCTCGCCCCGTCATTTGAGGTCTCCCTATCCCGCACCGGGCGGGGGGAGTATTGAGAGAATCACGGACACAAAGAGGAGACGTCCCCCATGCGCACCATCCTGCTGGCATCCGCCGCGCTCGCCCTTGCGGCCTGCGGCGGCGAGCCCGCCACCCCCGTCGAGCCCACAGTTGAAACCCCTGCCGCCGAAACGCCCGCCGCAGACGCTGGCCACGGCGCAATGGACGGCACGATGCAGGCTGCCGACGCGGCTGACGACGCCAACACGGCCGAGACGCCGGACGGTTATATGTTCCACACCGACACCACCAAGGTGGAAGCCGTGCACCTGCCGGCCGGCGCCTGGACCGTCACACCAGTCGACGCGACGCAGGTCGAAATCGTCAGCGCCGCCGACGAGACGATGGGCGATGGCGCCGTGCATCACGTCGTGAAGGTGAAGCCGCTCGTGCGCGATGTGATTGCAAAGGTCACGTTCGACCGCCGGGAAGGAACCGATGCTGCCGCCGCGCCGGTTGAAACGCGCACCGTCAACTTCATGGTTCACTAGACAACTGGTTGCATAATACGAAAAGGGCGCGGGAGTGATCCCGCGCCCTTTCCACATCACCATTGCGGACAGTGATACCTTATTCGCCCGGCGCGGAAGTCGGCGGCGCCGTTTTCGTTTCGGCCCATTTGGCGAATTCATCCGGCGACAACGCCTTGTCCTTGTCGCCGTCGTACTTATCGAAATCTTCTGACGTCACGGTCGCATCGGCGACCTGAACTTCGGCCAGCGACAGCGCGCCGTCCTTGTTCGAGTCATGCTTCGCGAACTTGTCCGCAGCCGTGTGATCCGGCGTTTGTGCGAAGGCCGGCGCAGAGAAAGCGACCAGCGCGGCGACAGCGAGAATGGGCTTCATCATGGGGCGGGTTTCCTTTGACTACTTTACTCTTTGCGTCCGCGGCCGATGGGGCCGCTTCCGTTCCCGCAAGGTCAACGGCTCACCCCTGTAGGGGTTTCAGGTTCCTCGCTTAAGAATGAGTCATGCCGTCGCAACCACAGCGTCCGCGTGGTGATCGCCCTTTGTTTGCAGGCATTTCGCAGCGTCATTTCGTATGTGTCAGCAACACAGGCCACCTGCGACAAGTTCCGCCGGGCTGCAGATGTCGCCTTGCGCGCGAGGCAAATTAGCAACAAATCTGTCATCCTGGTGGGCGCGTGGCGTCGCATTGGTTCGAACATGATACGAATGAAGAAGAAATCCCTCGGTCCCGGCGCCCGCGTCGTGTGGGTTTGGGATGGCCGCAAGGTCGAAGGGGTGATCCGCAAGGTCTTCACCCATCGTCTTGAGCGCACGATCAATGGCGCAACGGTCACGCGGCCGTGCACGAAGCGAAACCCGGCTTACCTGATCGAACAGGACAGCGGCCTTCAGCTGCTGCTCAACTTCAGCGAGCTGCGTCAGGCCGCGGTTTAGGCGGCGAATCGCGGTCCCACATCATGCCTCAAAGAGCATGACGCGCTTTGTGCGTGCAGGCTTGCGCGTCTTCTCAACCATCACGCCGGGATAGCCCTTCAGCGGCCCGACGGCTTGGCCGATATACGCCCAGTCCTGCAGCTCTTCGATCGCGACATGATACTTCGCCTCGCGCCCGGTCCGTCCCGCGAACAGCGCGCGCGGAATGTTGATCCACTTGGGCGAAGACCCTCTCATGAACATCACCGGCGTCCCACAGCGCGAACAGAAGCGGCGCACATGCCCGCGCGCTTCGTCGTGAAACTCCGCCACCAGCGCTCCGCCCTTCGTGACCCGCACCTTGCTCTTCCAGCATCCAGCATAGGTCGCATAAGCAGCGCCATGCGCCCGCCGGCTGGAAGTCGAATGATCGTGCCACGCCCAGAACACTGGCGCGTCCGTCTCTATCTCCACGCCTCCGCACAGGCAGGCGGCGGACAGCACCTCGGCCGCCTTCGTTCGCGCCTTTGGGGTTTTTGAAGGCTTTTCCGGCTTCGCTCTTGCAGGCATGGCATTCGTCCATCCGTCTCGACGGCGGCCAGCAAACATCGGATACTGCCACCCGATCAAGGCTTTGGGCGAAATGGCAGACGGCACACTCACCACATCCGCGGGCATCACCGCCGAAGGCTGGCTTACCGACAGCTGGTATTTCGCCTGCGCGTCGAAAACGCTGGAGCCGGGCAAGCATTTCCGCCGCATGATCCTCGGCCAGCCTGTCCTTCTGGCGCGCAC
>JAVBYB010000339.1 GCA_030824255.1 bacterium | reverse complement strand
GTGGCGGCCATTCCTTCTCGGTCCGCTCTTCCATGCGCAGCAGGGGATGAAGGACAGCCCGTTCAACGTTGTGCCCGTCAAGGGATCCTACATGTGGCGGGACGTGGAGCGGACGTGCGGGAAATATGCCCTGCCCTTCAAGCGGCCGGCGCGATTTCCGCAGAACGGCCTGATGGCGGCCCGGATTACCCTCTCGCTGGATCAGGCGCAGCGCGGCAATTTCGTGAAAGCCGTGTTCCAGGCAAACTTCGCGCACGACCGGGACATTTCAGACCCTCAGATCCTTCATGCCGCGGCGCGCCGCGCCGGGCTGGATCCGCTGGAGGTTCTGGCCGCGATGACATCAGAGCCCATCAAGGAGAAACTGCGGTTCGAGACAGCCCATGCCGCAGATATCGGCATTTTCGGCGCGCCGAGCTTCGTGACCGAGGATGGCGAGCTGTTCTGGGGCAATGACAGGCTTGAAGACGCCCTTGATTGGGCGGTACGCGGAACGCTAAGACCCAACACGCGAAACTGAAACGCCGGTATCTGGCCGGCGAGCGATGGAGTGGCCGATGGCGTTCGTGCTCAGCGAAGAACAACAGATGCTGCGCGACAGCGCGCTCAGCTTCGCGGCCGAAAAGCTGCCGGTGGCGCAGCTGAGGGCGCTGCGCACGGCAGGCGCAGGCCACGACAAGGCGACATGGAAGGAGATCGCGGAGCTGGGCTTTACCGGCGTTCTCATTCCGGAAGAATTCGGCGGCTCGGGCTTTGGCTATGTGGGGCTTGGCCAGGTGCTCGAAGCGCAGGGGCGCACGCTGGCGGCGACGCCGCTCGTTTCAACCGCGCTGATCGGAGCATCCGCGCTGCTGCTCGCGGGGAGCCAGACGCAGAAGGAAACGTGGCTGCCGAAGATCGCGGCTGGCGAGGCGATCACGGCGCTGGCGGTGGACGAGTTTGCACATCACAACCCGACGCACGTGAAGTTGGCCGCTGCGAAGGGCGGCGCGGGTTATGTGCTGAACGGCGAGAAGCGCTATGTGGTGGATGGCGGCGAAGCTGACCTGCTGATCGTGGTCGCACGCACGTCGGGCGGCGAAGAGGACAAGGCGGGGATCACGCTGTTCCTCGTGCCGGCAGACGCCAAGGGCGTGACGCGCACGACCCTCAAGACGCTGGATGCGCATGCGGCGGCGAACATCGCGTTTGCCGGCGTGGAAGTTGGCGCGGACGCGGTGCTCGGCGAGGTGGGCGGCGGGTATGCCGTGCTGGAGCAGATTCTTGATCGCGCGTGCATCGGGCTGGCGGCGGAGTCGCTGGGGGCATCGGACGCGGCGTTCGAGATGACGGCCGAGTATCTGAAGGTGCGCAAGCAGTTCGGTCAGCTGATCGGCTCGTTCCAGTCGCTGCAGCATCGCGCGGCGATCATGTTCACGGAGCTGGAGCTTACGCGCAGCTGCGTGAGCGCGGCGCTGGATGCACTGGACAAGGACGCGGATAATCTTGGCGAGCTGGCGTCGCTGGCCAAGGCGCGGGCGGCGGAGACGCTGCACCTGGTGAGCAACGAAACGGTGCAGATGCATGGCGGCATCGGCATGACCGACGCGCATGACAGCGGGCTCTACATGAAGCGCGCGCGCGTGCTTGAGGGCCTGTATGGCGGCGAAAGCTATCACCGCGACCGCTATGCGCGGATTGGCGGGTACTGAACTTTCAGGACGCTATAAAGGTACAAGCCGCCCACGTGGAGACGCGGGCGGCTTGCTGGCGCACATATCGGAGAGAGTAGCGCACCATTCGGGGAGAAAGCGCCTGCTGCCTACATGGGCGGCATGATCACCTTGTCGATCACGTGGATGACGCCGTTCGAGGCGTCGACGTCGGCCGAAACGACGGTGGCGTCGTTGACCATGACCTTGCCGGCCATGCTGCCGTCGACCTTGACGGTGGCGCCCTGAACCGTGGCGGGCTCGAGCGTCTGGCCAGCGACGGCGGACGACATCACTTCAGCCGGCAGCACGTGGTAGGTGAGGATGGCCGTGAGCTTGGCCTTGTTCTCGGGCTTCAGCAGGTCTTCCACCGTGCCAGCCGGGAGAGCGGCGAAGGCAGCGTCGGTGGGGGCGAAAACCGTGAACGGGCCAGCGCCGCGCAGGGTGGATTCGAGGCCGGCGGCCTGGACTGCGGCGACGAGCGTGGTGAACTGGCCAGCGCCGACGGCGGTGTCGACGATGTCCTTGGCGGCCATCGGGGCGGGTTCCGGTGCAGGCGCCTCAGCCACGGGAGCGGGCGTCGGCGTGGCCGGGGCAGTTTCGCCCGAGCAGGCGGCGGCGAAGAGAGCGAAGGCGGCGATGGGGAGAGCGAGCTTCATGTGGGATGTCCTGTTGCTGTGCGGTCCTGAGCGCCGACCCGGCCCTGCTATGAGCGGCTCGGCTGCTTCTCACGGGTGGTACGCACACAGCGCGCAAGTGGATTGATAATAACGCAACCGTAATCGCAATAAGCCGCGCGATCAGTCCTGTGTCGCGATCTCGACCATCACCTCGTTGCGGCGAAAGAAGGCGAGCGTCCACGGCGGATCATAGAACGCGAAGACCGCTTCGCCTTTCGGCGTGAGACCTGCAGCGGTTGTTTTCATGAGAAGTATATCGCGTGCCTGCTGCATCTCGCGATCGGATGCGACGCCCGAAAAGCTGTAGACGGCCATGGTGCGTGCCGGTTGCTCGACCAGCTTTACGTTGGGGCTGACAGGCGCCGGAAGATTTTCGATTGTGTACCCGGCAGGCATCGTGAAACCAATCGTCCATGCGCCGGATGTGGATTCCGCTTGCGTCACCGGCGCGGTCATCGCGATTTTCTCGCGCGGCGCCTGCGTAACGGGAGCGGTCATGGCGATCTTCTCGCCTTCGCGTCCCTTCGCGAAAATGTAGTCGGCGAGCGGACCAAAACCTTCGAAGCGTGTGGACCAGGCGTCGCCCTGCACCGTGGTCTCTGCGACAATTGTGGGCGCGTAGGTGCGAACCTGAAAATCGCCTTCGGATTTCTGCACCGCGTAAGACGGTTCCTCGACGCCCTGCGTCGCGCAGGCTGTGAGGAAGATGATGGCCGAAGCCAAGAGTATGCGCCGCATTGGTGATGCTTTCCTACTGGCGTCACTACGAGCGGCGGAGCAGCCCGGATCATTTCCC
>JAVBYB010000338.1 GCA_030824255.1 bacterium | reverse complement strand
GCGGCGCGAGATCTTCTCGTAGGCTGGGTCCATGCGCATGGCCATGTCGGCCGTTGTCATCATCGGCTGGTGCATTTTCTGCGGATCGTGGGCGTCGACGACGTTGCGGCCCGCGCCGTCCTTCGGCCGCCATTGGTGAGCGCCAGCAGGAGACTTGGTCAGCTCCCACTCGAAGCCGAACAGCGTTTCGAGATAGCCGTTGTCCCACGTCGTGGGCTTCGGTTTCCACGCGCCCTCGATGCCCGAAGTGATGGTGTGCCCGGCCATGCCGCTCTCGAACGAGTTCGTCCAGCCAAGCCCTTGCTCGCTGATGTCCGCGCCTTCCGGCTCCTTGCCGACGTGCGATGCAGGGCCGGCGCCGTGCGCCTTTCCGAAGGTGTGGCCGCCAGCGACGAGAGCGACTGTCTCTTCGTCATTCATGGCCATGCGGCCAAAGGTTTCGCGAATGTCGCGCGCGGATGCGAGCGGGTCTGGATTGCCGTCCGGGCCTTCAGGGTTGACGTAGATGAGGCCCATCTGCACCGCGCCAAGGTCGCCATGCAGTTCCCGGTCGCCGGAATAGCGGGTGTTGGACGACGTGCTGTCGGCCAGCCACGCTTCTTCAGCGCCCCAGTTCACCTGCTGTTCGGGCTCCCATGTATCGGCACGGCCGCCGCCGAAGCCAAATACCGGTCCGCCCATCGACTCGATGGCGACGTTGCCGGTGAGTATCAGGAGGTCGGCCCACGAAAGCTTGGCGCCGTACTTCTGTTTGATCGGCCAAAGGAGGCGGCGCGCCTTGTCGAGGTTGCCATTGTCCGGCCAGGAATTGAGCGGCGCGAAGCGCTGCTGTCCGCGGCCACCGCCGCCGCGTCCATCGCCCACGCGATACGTGCCCGCAGCATGCCAGGCCATGCGAATGAAGAAGGGGCCGTAATGTCCGTAGTCAGCGGGCCACCAGCTCTGGCTGTCGGTCATCAGCGCCTTGAGGTCCTTGACCACAGCATCGAGATCGAGGCCGTCAAATGCCTTGGCATAGTCGAAGCTTGCGCCCATCGGGTCGGCATCCCGCGTGTTCTGGTGAAGCACGCCTACGTTCAGCTGGTTCGGCCACCAGTCGCGGTTCTGCCTGCCACGCGCATGGGGCACCGGGCACTTGCCGCCGTCACCGCCGCCTGAGTTTCCATCCATTTTCCAATCCCTCTTCTGTTGTGGTTGGTGATTGGCGCCCAGTTCAGAGCGGCCCTATTATTCGACCTTAGAACCGTTCTAATACTCCGACAAGGCGTGTTTGGAATAATTCCAATTGTCCCAAATGCCCCCGCGGCAGCGAAAAAATCGCTGCTCTCCCGCCAGCTGCGGCCAGCTGCCTGCGCGCTTGAGCCGCCCTTGAAGTTGAAATGGAAAGGGAAGTTTCGCCGTTACCGGCCCGCCGCCAACTTTACTGCTGACCGCGTGCCCGGATCGAATCCAGTGTCTCAAGCACATACTCGCCCGGAGCGGGCGCCGCGCCAGAGACCGCCTTTGGCGCCTTCACTTTGGCGCCCGAGCGGCTGGCGAGCCATTGCGCCCAGAGCGGCCACCATGAGCCGGGATGCTCCTTCGCGTAGGCCATCCAGCCGTCGCTGGTCGGAGGAAGGATGTCGCTGACCCAGTAGCGATACTTGTTGGCGGCCGGCGGGTTCACCACGCCGGCGATATGGCCGGAGTCTGCAAGCACGAAAGTGACGTCGCCCGGAAAAAGCTTCACGCCTTTGTAGACCGACTGGAATGGGGAGATGTGATCCTTGCGCGCGGCATGAATGAAAGTCGGCGTGTTGACGCTGGCGAGATTCACGGTCTGACCTTCAACCTCGAACGCGCCGTTGGCGAGTGCGTTCTCGAGATAGAGCTTGCGCAGGCTGGTCGTGTGCAGCGGGCCCGGCAGGTTCGTCTGGTCCGAGTTCCAGAACAGAAGGTCGAACGCTTTTGCTTCATTGCCCAGCAGATAGCGGTCCTCGACATAGCGCCAGATCAGGTCTTCCGGGCGCAACAGGTTGAAGGCGTCGCGCATCGCTTCGCCCGGCATGACACCGTTCGCGTCGGCGATAAGTTGTTCGATGCCTGCAATAGATGTGCTGTCGATGAAGAGCCCAAGATCGCCGGGCTCGGAGAAGTCCGTCTGGGCCGCCATCAGCGTGAGAGAGGCCATGCGGCTGTCGTTGTCTGCAGCGAGACGCGCAGCGAGGATCGACGCCAGCGCGCCGCCGACACAATAGCCAGAAACGTTGACGGGCGCTTCGTGCGCATCATGGATCCAGTCGAGCGCGGCGCGGCCCCCGAGCTGCAGATAATCATCCCAGCCGTAGGACTTTGTCTCCTCGTCCGCCGAGCGCCACGATACCATGTAGACGGTGAAGCCCTGGTCGCGCAGCCACGCCACCAGCGAGTTCGCAGGCGTCAGGTCGAGCACATAGTATTTGTTGATCCACGGTGGGAAGATCAGCACCGGACTGGCGTGCACGGTCTTCGTCGTCGCGTGATAGCGGATCAGTTCTATCAGCGGGTTCTTCAGCACGACCTCGCCCGGCGTGACGGCCAGGTTGTGTCCTGGCCGGAAGGCTGTGGCGTCGGACTGCGTGACGGCGAGACGGCCATGGCCGGCGTCGAAATCGTTCTGGAGCTGAGAGAAGCCCTTCTGGATCGACTGACCATCGGACTCGAACAGGGCTTTCAGTGCGCGCGGATTGCCCATCAGCATGTTGGACGGCGCCATGGCGGCGGTCGCCTGGCGGATGAAGAAGGCAGCCCGGCGGCGTTCGGTCTCCGACAGTTCCGGCGCATTCCAGGCGAGGCTTTCCGCCCAACCCGAGGACGCCAGGAAGACGCGGCGAACGAAGTCGAAGAAAGGGTTCTCGCGCCAGCTTGCATCGGCAAAGCGCGGATCGGCATCCGCGTCCACGGACGGCAAGCCAGCGGACATTTCCTGCAGCGTATTGGTCTGGCGGCTGAACAGATCGAGCTGGGCTTCGTTGAAGGCTTCGGGCCGCTTGGCATAGGCGTCGGTCAGCGACTTGAAAGCCGAAGAGGCGGCTTCCAGTTCCAGCTTCCGGGGCGCCGCTGTACCTGCCAGCTGCGTTATTTCTGAAAGTTCACGACTGAGGTCCGCGATGCGTTGGCCCAGACGCTGGAAGCTGACTTCGGAAAAATCCTCGCGCG
>JAVBYB010000201.1 GCA_030824255.1 bacterium | reverse complement strand
TTAGATAAAGCGCCTCGGATGTTTCGCCGTGCTCGGAGCGCGCAAGACCGCCACGCACCATGAGAGTCTGCGGCCGCCATTTGCCGGAGGCGCCCTTGTTCAGATTCTTCGGGTTGTGATCCGTGGTCATGGCGGCTGCCTTTCGATTGCGCGGGAGAGCGCTATAGGCCCTGGACGCCCCCGGCGCCAGTAAGCGGGGCTAAACGCTTGAATACCGATGGTTCGCCGAAAGGCCGAATTATGTCGGCAAAACCGGGCTGTGCTGTTATTCAGCCGGTTCAGGGAATGACCATGATTCTCATTGGCCAGTATGACAGTCCGTTCGTGCGCCGGGTCGCGATTGCGATGCGACTGTACGCGCTTCCGTTCGAGCATCGGCCGTGGTCGGTTTTCGGCGATGCAGAGAAAATCGCCGATTACAATCCGCTGATGCGCGTGCCGACACTGGTGCTCAACACAGGCGAGGTTCTGATCGAGAGCCAGGCAATCCTCGATGCGCTGGACCAGCTGGCGCCGCCGGGGCTGGCGATGATGCCGGCGGGCGGGGCGGAGCGGCGCGAGGCCATGAAGGTCTGCGCGCTCTCGACGGGACTGGCCGACAAGGCGGTCTCGCTTGTCTATGAGAGCGTGGTGCACGGTCGAGCCACGCAGGCCTGGGTGGATCGTTGCCGCAGCCAGATCGCTGGATGCCTGCGCGAACTGGAGCGGAGCCGGACCGCGCATATGACGCCGTGGTGGTTTGGCCAGTCGGTGGGGCATGC
Source organism: bacterium (assembly GCA_030824255.1). Lineage (GTDB taxonomy): Bacteria > Pseudomonadota > Alphaproteobacteria > Caulobacterales > Hyphomonadaceae > UBA7672. Next base: position 2,457 of record JAVBYB010000201.1, on the reverse strand, counting down.
AGATATCGCGGCGGCGTGCGCTCTGCGGTTTCTTGGCGATGCGCATCCGGGGCTGTTCGATCTGTCCGAGGGCTGGCCGATGCTAGCTTCGCACGCGGCAAGATGCGAGACGATGGATGTGTTTCGCAAGATTCAGCAGTCCTTCAAGGTGACGCCCCCGAAATGACGAAGGCGAGTGCGAGCAAGAGCGGCTCCAAGGCTGTGGTGAAGCGCAAGTCCAACGCCGTCGTGGCGACCGGCGTGCTGCCGGATCGCGAGCTGAAAGAGATCGTGAAGGCCAAGGCCATCACGGCGGATGGCGGCATTCTGGACGATCAGGTGCAGCCGGCGAGCCTCGACCTGCGGCTGGGCAAGGTGGCCTACCGCCTGCGCGCAAGCTTCCTGCCGGGCAAGCACGTGGTGGCGGACCGGCTGGACGACAGCCTGGTGATGCACACGCTGGATCTCACCAAGGGCGCGGTGCTGGAGACGGGATGCGTCTATCTCGTGCCGTTGCTGGAGAAGCTGAAGCTGCCGAAGGATCTGTCCGCGGCGGCGAACCCGAAAAGCTCCACCGGGCGCATCGACGTGTTCGTACGCGCGGTGTCCGATCGCGCGCGCGCGTTCGATGGCATTCCGCCGGGCTATGAGGGCGACCTCTACGCAGAGATTTCTCCGCGCACATTTTCCGTGCTCGCGCGGACGGGTGACAGGCTGTTGCAGCTGCGCGTGCGGCGCGGCGTGCAGACCGCTGTGCGCGACATGACGTTCAGCCTCGATCTTTTTCCGACCAAATCGGACATCGTTGGCTATCGGGCCAAGCGGCATTCGCGCGTGATCGACCTCGCCGCAATCGGCGCACACTCGGTGGAGGATTTCTGGGAGCCTGTGCGTGCACGCGACGGGCGCATTGTGCTGGATCCGGGCGAGTTCTACATTCTTGCGTCGAAAGAGAAGATCGTCATCCCGCTGGACGAGGCGGCGGAGATGGCGCCGATCGCGCCGGAGCTGGGAGAGTTCCGCGCGCATTATGCGGGTTTCTTCGACCCCGGCTTTGGCGTGACGCATTCCAAGGGCAAGGCGGTGCTGGAGGTTCGCTCGCGCGACGTGCCGTTCATCCTGGAAGACGGGCAGCCTGTCGGGCGTCTTGTGTTCGAGAAGCTGACGTCGAAACCGGACGTGCCCTATGGCGCGGAGGGGTCTTACTCGACCTATGCGGGGCAGGGATTGCGGCTGTCGAAGTATTTCGAACCAGCGGACGAGTAGCCCCTATATGCTGAAGGGAGAAATTTGCAGCTCGGGTTCCCCTTGCGCGCGAGTGTCGCAGGAAATTTTGTCGGCTAACCTTGCAGTTTTTTGACGGGAGCAGCTGTGTGACTCTTTCTTCATGTTCACATTCGGGATAATGTAACCCTGCTCAGGCGAGGGTTTGTGCGTGTCGGCCAACTTGCTCCTAGCTGTCTGTTTCGCTTCACCCGTGTTGTTCACGGCTGTGCTCTGGCTCACGCGCGCCGGACCCAGACGCGCGACGGCTGCGCTGGCCGCCTGTGCGTCGGCCGCTGTCTTCAGCGTCGGCTGGGACGCCATCGCTGCGGGTATGGGCTGGTGGACCTACCCGACATCCGGCGAGCTTCTTCCGACGCTTGCCCTGGCGCTGGCCTGCGGATTTGGATTTGGCGGCGCGGCCGCACTGTTGGGCTGGCGCATGATGCGGTCCGGCGGCTGGGTCGGCGCGGCGACATTCCTCGCGGCGTTCGTCGGCATCGGTATGCTGCGCGACTACACGCTGGACATCAACACAACCGAGTTCTCGTTCGGGCCCGGGCTTGCGCCACATGTGATGGCGGGCGTTGGCTATCTCTCGATGGCGATCATTGCGCAGGTCGTGATGCTGGTCATGGCGGGCCCGCCGCGCGCGGACTCACTGCGGGCGAGCTGATCGCGTCAGCCGCGTGGCAGAGCTGCTGCTTCCTGTGAGAGCGCGCTGATCTCGTCCCACTTCCTCGCATCCACAAGTCTGGCGGGGCAAACCCAGCCGCCGCCGACACAGCCGACATTCGGACGCTTGAGATAGTCTCGCGCGAGATCGAGGCTGATGCCGCCCGTGGGGCAGAACTTCACCTGACTGAAGGGACCGCGGAACGCATCCAGCATGGCGCGGCCGCCAGCCTGTTCTGCGGGGAAGAACTTGAAGCGGGTCAGGCCGAGGTCGAGGCCCTGCATCAGTTCGGTGGCGGTGGCGATGCCGGGGAGGATCGGGATGCCGGCGGCGTTCGAGGCGGCGACGGCGCTGGCGGAGAGGCCGGGCGTGACGATGAAGGTTGCGCCGGCGTCATGTGCGCGCTTCACGTCGGCGGCGTTGAGGACGGTGCCCGCGCCGACGATGGCGCCGGAGACCTTGGTCATCTCACGGATGGCGGCGAGGGCGGCAGGCGTGCGCAGCGTAACCTCGAGGACGCGCAGGCCAGCGCCCGCAAG
>JAVBYB010000270.1 GCA_030824255.1 bacterium | reverse complement strand
CCGCCGTGGCCGACTGGCGGCCGGCGACGCGTGCGCAGGGCAAGCTCAAGCTGAAAGGCGGCAGCGAAGAGAACGTAGCGCTAAAGCTGGTCGAAAACCCCGACATCCTGAAATCGATCGGTACGCGGAAGAAGGAACGTCCGCGCCTGGTTATCGGCTTTGCGGCCGAGACCAGCGACGTGGAGAAGCATGCCAAGGGCAAGCTTTCCCGCAAGGGCGCAGACTGGGTGATCGCCAACGATGTTTCGGGCGATGTGATGGGCGGCTCGGACAATCAGGTCCTGCTGGTGTCCAAAGGCGGCGTGGAACGCTGGCCGCGCATGGCGAAATCCGAGGTAGCCATCCGGCTGGCCGATCGGATTGCCGCGCATTTCCGCGATCCCGATAGGAGCGCGGCGGAATAGCGCAACCTGTCCGGTTGGCGCTTTTGGCGCTGAGGCCCTAGATCGCCATCATGATCCGTCACATCGTCTTTTTCACGCTGAAGGATCCGCGCGAGGCGCCGGATATCATCGGCCATCTCAAGCGGCTGGGGACCATTCCGGGCTCGACGCTGTTCGAGGTCACGCAGAACAGCAAGGCCGACCTGTTCGGCAACGAGATCGACGTCGTGGTCTATGCCGAGTTTCCAGACGTCGCAGCGCTGCACGCCTACAAGAAACATCCGACCTACATGGATGTGACCAACACCGTTCGGCCCCGGCGCGAGCTGCGGTTTGCGGCGGATGTGGAAGCCTAGCCTGTGGACGGCGGCGCCCCGGCGCTCGCCCCCCGCCCTATCCCGCGCTAATCAAGAGGCTCCGAGGAGCCGCTCATGACCGTCACCATTCAAGTTGCGCCGCTGCCGCATTTCGAGGGTCTCGCCCTGCCCGCTTACGAGACGGCGGATGCGGCGGGCATGGATCTGCGCGCGGCGATCCCGGAGGATCAGCCGGTCACGCTGAAGTTCGGCGAGCGGGCGATGGTGCCGACGGGGCTGACCATTGCGCTGCCGCCGCGCCATGAGGCGCAGATCCGGCCGCGCTCGGGCCTTGCGGCGAAGCATGGCGTGACCTGTCTCAATTCACCCGGCACGGTGGATGCGGATTATCGCGGCGAGATGAAGGTGATCCTGATCAATCTCGGGCAGGAGCCGTTCGTGATCAGGCGCGGTGAGCGCATCGCGCAGATGGTGATTGCGCCGGTTACGCGTGCGGAGATGATGCGCGTCGATGTGCTGGACGAGACACAGCGCGGCGCGGGCGGATTTGGATCAACCGGGCGATAGGCCAGACGCGAAGTAGATACGCTAACCCTTCAACTCCAGCTCGGGCTTCGCCATCTCGGCGAGCAGGAAATGGTCTGTATCGTTGATTGGTGTAAGGCCGCCGAAGTCGAAGGCTGAGCGATCAATGATGATGTCGCGCGGACGGAGCTCGCGCGAGAGTTCGAGGCCTTCGAGCGAGCGACAGCGCGAGAAAGCGACATAGGCCTGACCGTGGGCGAACATGCCCCTGTCGAAATCGATATATACCTTGTCTAGCGTCATGCCCTGCGATTTGTGGATCGTGGTGGCGTAGGCGAGGCGTAGCGGCAACTGCTTGAACGAGCCCACGACGGACCGCGACACGGACTTGGCGCCGGCATCGAATTCGTAGCGGAACTTTTCCCAAGCCTGCTGTGACACACGATGCGTTTCGCCGGCGATCTTCACATAGGCGTCACTCTCGCCAAGGCCCTGCACGACGCCCAGGGAGCCGTTGACCCACCTGCTCTGCGGGTCGTTGCGGATCATCATCACGCGTGCGCCGGCCTTGAGCTCCAGCACTTCTTCGGTGGGAAAGGCCTTGGGCTCGAAATTTCCTTCCAGCGTTGCAGTATAGTTGCGCGCGGGGCCATCGAGCTCGGCGAGACGCAGTTGGTTGATGCGCCAGGCGGCGGCGTTGTTGGGCGTGAGGACGACATGTGTGATGCTGGCTTCAGCGGGCGAGCGCGGCGAGACGCGTGTCTTCAGAAGATCGATATCCTCCGGCGCGAGGCGGCCGTTGCGCAGGCTGTTGAGGACACGGATGAAGGCTTCGTCTTCCTGACGGAAGATGCGTTTCAGCGCGGCAAGGCGGAATTGCGCGGCCTGGAAGCCCGGCGCCTTGAAGAACCAGGCGCCGCCATAGCTTTCCTGCAGGATGTGCTCGACATCGCTGCCGACCACGGGCGGAAGCTGGTGCAGGTCGCCCGACAGGATCATGCGGACGCCGCCAAAGGGCGCGCGACTGGCGCGGTTCAGACGCAGCGTGTTGTCGATGGCCTGCATCATGTCGGCGCGGACCATGGAGACCTCGTCGATCACCATGGTCTCGATGGCTTTCACCACGCGCTGGTTGCGAATCTTGCGCGCGTCGCCTGCGTCCAGCAGGCGCGGCGGGAAGTTGAAGAAGCTATGGATCGTCTGCCCGCCGACATTGACGGCTGCGAGCCCGGTGGGCGCGAGGACGATGGCCTTGTCGAGCGAGTTGAAGATCAGCTGACGCAGCAACGTGGTCTTCCCCGTGCCCGCACGGCCCGTGAGGAAGACATTGCGCCGCCCGCCCACAATCTCGTCGACGAGGGGCTGGTAGACGTTGGAGGTGGGCTGGGCGGTCAATACCACCGCCATTGAACTGGCGCGCGGGCCATGATTTCTGCTCCCACGAGGATGGATCGATCATGAGTCTAACGCCCCAGCAGCTGGAACGCTACGCCCGGCATATCATGCTGCGGGAGATCGGTGGACCTGGGCAGCAGGCCCTCCGGGGCGCCTCCGTCACGCTTGTCGGCGCCGGCGCGCTGGGCGGACCTGTGGCGATGTATCTCGTAGCGGCGGGGATCGGCTCGCTGACCCTGATCGACGACGATGCGGTGTCCCTGTCGAACCTGCAGCGACAGGTTTTGTTTGCGACGCCCGATGTCGGGCGATCCAAAGTCGAGGTCGCCATGGAGCGGCTGCGCGCCCTCAACCCCGATGTGACCCTGTATGTCGAGCAGCGGCGGCTGAACGACGACAATGCGTGGAAGCTGGTTGCGGGCGCGGATATCGTGGTCGACGGGACGGACAGTTTTACAACGCGGTTCGCCGTCAATGCCGCGTGCCACGCGCTGGAGATGCCGCTGGTGTCTGGCGCGGTAGGCCGGTGGAGCGGGCAAGTCTCCGTGTTCAAGTCCGGCCAGACGAAAGACAAACCGCTCGCGGAGCGCCTGCCCTGCTA
>JAVBYB010000498.1 GCA_030824255.1 bacterium | reverse complement strand
AGGCTCAGTCGTGCGCGCAGCAGCAGCCGCCGTTCGTGGTGTACTTCGAGTTGGATCGTTCGGACCTCACCTCGGCGAACCGCGACACGCTTAACGCCGCTGTGGCGCGCGCCAAGACTGGCGGTTGCAGCATCACGCTGACGTCTGTCGAAGGTCACACCGACTCGTCGGGTAGCTCGGCGTACAACGACCGTCTGTCGCAACGCCGCGCTGACGCTGTGAAGACAGCCCTGCTGTCCGCTGGCGTTGCCGAAGCGTCGATCAACACGGCCGCCAAAGGCGAGTCTGACCCGGCTGAGCCGCGTCCGGACGGCACCCGCGAGCCGCTTAACCGCCGCGCGGAAGTGCAGATCACGATCGGCCGTTAATCTCGGTCAATCGCAAGAGTTGAAGAGGCAGCCCGGTCGAAAGACCGGGCTGTTTCTTTTCAGCTTGCCTTGCGATGTTGCTCCGTCGGGAGCGCGAGCTCCATGAGCTGAGGTTCAGACAGCCCTGTCCTGATGCGCGTCATCGCCAGCACATCGATCCCCACACCGATCTCCGCCGCCACCGCAGTCCCTTTGCCGTTCTCGTAGTCTCTCGGCGCGCCCAGATATCGCAGCGGCCATCCGTAGGCAGCAATGCGCTCTGCCAGCCGATGCTCTGCGAGCATCACCAGGCGTGCGATCTCCCGCGAGAGGCAGAATTCAAGAATGCCGAGCATCAGTTCGCGCTGGTGGTTGGATGGCCAGCGCGGGTGTGTGCCGCGGCGGTGCTGCGTCGCCGCCATCCAGCGCGAGATATCCCAGACATTGGCCGCATTCGGGATCGCCTCGTCCGACCAGTCGGCAAACTTCTTCAACAGGGTGGGGCCGGTGGTGGGATTGAGACGCACCGACGCAGCAATGTCGCCCAGCGGATCCAGGCTCATGAGATAGACGGCAGTCTCGTCGTCAAATTCGTCGGTCTCGCGTCCATCTTTCGATGTGAGGCCAGCCCATCCATGCCCTTCCACATAATACTGGTGCCGCAGCTGGAACATCTGGTCGAGCTGTCGCGCGTAGATGTGTTGGTTTTCGATGTGAATGACGTGGATCATGCGAGGCTCCCAACCTAAAGTTGCATCAAGCAACTATGGCGCGGGCGACATTCATGTGCAACCGGTGGTTGTGTTGGTGTTGGGGCGATTTCCCCCGCTCGCTGGCCCCATCTGATTCTCCTGATCCTCGCGGCTGCAGACAGGTGGAGCGTGATGGCTAAAGCCCCGCAAAATCCGCCGATCTTGCGTCTCGTCGGCTTCCGGCGCAAAAGCGCGGCTATGGGAATGATCTACAAGATACTGACGGCCGAGCAGTTAGCCGATGTGGAGGGCGGCGGCCTGATGCAGGCGCCGGTCGATATCCAGGATGGCTATGTCCATTTCTCCACCTCGAAGCAGGTGCAGGAAACGCTGGCCAGGTATTTCAGGGGAATGAAGGGCGGCGCGCTCGTGTCGGTCGATCCGGCCGATTTCGGCGTCGATCTGAAATGGGAAAAGTCGCGCGGCGGCGATTATTTCCCGCACGTCTATGCGCCTGTCCGCGAATATCACATCAGCTCGATCTGGCCGCTGGATGAGTTTGACGCTGACGGCGTGCCGCTTGCGCCGGACTCGGTGACCAGCAACCCCGAGCCTTCCTCAAAGCCGAGCCGCACCCCGTGAGTCTTTTCGATCTAGCGACCAGCGCCGTGCGCATACTGCCGGCGGAGAGTGCGCACCGCTTCACGATCAAGGCGCTGCGCACAGGTCTGGCGCGTCCCACGGTTGGGCTCGACGATCCGCGCCTCGGCGTCACGCTTAAGAAGTCCGGCCTTCGCCTGCCGAACCCGATCGGCCTCGCTGCGGGCTTCGACAAGAATGCCGAAGTGTTCACGCAAATGCTGGCCTTCGGCTTCGGCTTCGTTGAATGCGGCACGGTCACGCCGCGCCCGCAGGCGGGCAATCCGCGTCCACGACTTTTCCGGCTGAACGAAGACAGCGCCGTCATCAACCGGATGGGTTTCAATAATGACGGCATCGGCGTCTATGTGCGCCGTCTGTCCGCCGCGCCACGCCTTCTCGGCGTGGTCGGCGCCAATGTCGGCGCGAACAAGGACAGCGAAGACCGCATCGCCGACTATGTGGCTGGCGTGAAAGCGGTCTGGCCTCACTGCTCTTACGTCACGATCAACGTCTCCTCGCCAAACACACCCGGACTGCGCGGCCTGCAGGATCGCGGCGCGCTTGAAGAGTTGCTTGGACGCGTCGGGGATGCAGCTCGCGAGATGGACAAGGCCGTGAAAGACCGTCCGGTCTTCCTGAAAGTTGCGCCCGATCTCGACGAGAATGCCATCGCCGATATCGCCGAAGTCGCTCTGGCGCAGGACTGGCTCTCCGGCCTCATCATTTCCAACACCACCGTCGACCGTCCCGAAACGCTGGGCTCGAAGCACAAGGGCGAAACGGGCGGCCTGTCCGGCGCGCCGCTGCTTGAGAAATCCACGCGGGTCCTCGGCGCTTTCCACGATGTCATTGGGGACCGGCTCGATCTCATCGGCGCCGGCGGCATCGCCTCGGCCGAAGATGTTGTCGCAAAACTGCGCGCCGGCGCACAAGCCGTGCAGCTTTATTCCGCGCTGGTGTTCCACGGCCCAATGCTCGCCCAGCGGATCAAGGACGATCTGGTCCACATGATGGATGAGCAGGGCCTCAATTCGATCAGTGACTTTCGCGGTCGCTAGGCATTGCTCATCCTTTCTGTAACTAGCCGCGCGCGTTCGTGCGCCCTATCATCCTGCGCGAAGCCTGATCGGGGGAGCCTGATGGTGGTTTGATCCGCCAGCGGGACGATCGATAAATCTAGCTGGCGTTGAGAGTGATACATGGTTGCGGGGCTTGGCAGGGCTGTGGCGACCACATCGCATAGTGCTGGACTGGGCCGTGTGCGTGAACGGACGATCGCGCTTGGTCCGCAGGTCATCGCAATCGACAATATCGGTACGCTGGAGATCGTTCGTGGACGGCGATCGTGGGTGCTGCTGGTGCTGGGATTGCTGATCGCGGGCGGTGCGGCCAGCCAGATCAACACGGTCTACCAGCTGTATGCGGCTGCCGGCGTCGGCGTCGGCCTCCTGCTGATCGCCATCAACCTGATGCAGCGCGTGCAGAGCGGACTGGCCATTGGCGCCTGCGATGGCCGTGGCGCGCTGATTGTTTCGCGGGACGAG
>JAVBYB010000185.1 GCA_030824255.1 bacterium | reverse complement strand
CACCACGCTGGTCCTCTCCGGCGATTTCGATACGGCGCAGACGAAAGCCTGGGTCGAAAAATACTTCAACGACATTCCAAAGGGCGAAGCCGTCGAGCGTCCCGCCCCGCGCCCGGCCCCACTCGCAGGAACCATCAGGCTCGTCCACGAAGACAACTTCGCCACCCTGCCGCAACTCACGCTCGCCTGGCCCGGCCCGCCCGCCTTCGACAAGGATTTCTGGCCCTCCCTGATGCTGCTCGACCTCCTGACCGATGGACAGGAAGCCCCGCTGAACAAGACAGTCGTCGAAGACGGCAAGCTCGCCGGCGAAGTGGGCGGCCTGATCGACGACGGCCAACTCGCCGGCTTCATTGGCCTCAACATCACGGCCTTCGATGGCGTCGATCTCGACAAGGTTCAGGCAGCCGTGGATGCCGGTTTCGCTGCCTTCCGCACCGATGGCGTCAAGCCGGAAGCGCTCGAACGCGTGAAGGCGCTTGCGGAATCCCAGTTCCTCGCCAACCTCGGCACAGTCAACAACCGCGCCGCCACGCTCGCCCGCTATGACGGCATTCTCGGCCGCGCCGACTTCGCCAACGAAGACCTCGCACGCCTCCGCGCCGTCACCGCGGAAGACGTGCTGCGCGTCTTCACGCAATATGTTGACGGCAAGACCCACGTCGCTGCCAGCTTCGTTCCGAAAGGCCAGGCCGCGCTGGCCCTCGAAGGCTCCGCCGTCGCCAAGGTCGTGGAAGAGCCTATCGTGCAGGGCGCAGAAGCCGCCGTGGACGCAGCCGCCGATCGTCCGGCCACGCCGCTGCCGAAAACGCCCTCCAGCTTTGACCGCTCCGTCGAGCCGCCCGTCGGCCCGCCGCCCGTGGTGAAAGCGCCCACGCCCTGGACAACACAGCTCGCCAACGGGCTTGCCGCGTCGGGTATTGAGGATCGCGAACTCCCGCTTGTGGCCTTCGAGTTCTCGATCGACGGCGGCCGCCTCCGCGAAGATATCGCCCGCCCTGGCCTCGCCAACGTGACCGCCGAAATGCTCACGCGCGGAACACAGACAAAGACCCGCGCCCAGTTCGAGAATGCGCTCAAATCGCTCGGCGCACGGGTCAGCGCCACCGCAGGCGACGAACGCATCTTCGTCTCGGGCAACACGCTCGCCCGCAACTTCCCCGCCACCATGCTGCTGGTCGAAGAGATGCTGCTCCAGCCGCGCTGGGACCCGGCCGAACTCGAACTGGTGAAAGCCAACGTGACCGCCCAGATCCAAGGCGAACGCGCCGAACCAAATGTGATCGCCGAGCGTGTCCTCTCCCGTCTCGTCTGGGGTCCACAGCATATCCTCGGCGGCGGCCCCCTTGGCACGGAGGCGTCCGTCGCCTCCTTCCAGCCCGCCGACCTTGCCGGCTTCCACACCGCCGGCCTCGTGCCGTCAAACGCACGCCTCCGCGTCGCCGGCGCCGTCAATCAGGCCGATGTCGAACAGGCGCTCGCCAGCCTTGCCGAGAAGTGGCCCGCTGGTGAAGCCGCGCCGGTTGCATCAACTCCGCCCGCCGCCCCGGGGCCAACGAAGGTCTATTTCTACGACGTGCCCGGCGCAAAGCAGTCCGTTCTGCTGCTCGCAGGCGCAGGCCCCGCTAGGCCGGATGCGGATTTCTATGCCGCCTCCGCCGCCAACTTCATCCTCGGCGGCGGCGGCTTCGCCTCGCGTCTGACGCAGGAACTGCGCGAGGGCAAAGGCTACACCTACGGCGTCCGTTCCGGCTTCCAGGGCGGCAAGACATCCGGCCAGTTCCGCGTATCCAGTCCGGTCCGCTCCAACGTCACGCTCGAAGCCGCGACCCTGATGCGCGATATCGTCCGCGACTATGGCGCAACCTTCACGCCCGCCGACCTCGACCTCACCCGCACCTCGCTCGCCAAGAGCCGTGCACGCTCCTTCGAAAGCCTCAACGCCAAGCTCACCATGCTCGCCAACATCGGCGACTACGGCCTGCCCGCTGATTATGTGGCGCAGGAGAACGCATCACTTGAAGGCCTCGACATCCCGCTCGTGCAGGAAAAAGCCGCCCGCTACATGAAGCCCGATAGCATGTACTTCGTCGTTGTCGGCGACGCCGCCACACAAGCCCAGCGCCTCACCGCCCTGGGCTACGGCGCGCCCGTGATGGTGAAGCTGGACTGAAGTCTATGAGCTCCGCCTAAGCCCGATCCGACCGAGGCAGCGTGCGCGTTTCTGCGTCAGCGCCTTTTACCCATGCCGCGAAGTGCGGCTCGGCCCACATGCGATCGATATAGCCCTGCGCTTCGGCAGATCGAGGGATGGCATACGTCACGAACCGCGTCACCACCGGTGCGTACATCGCGTCGGCAATCGACCACGCGCCAAACAGGAATGGCCCGCCAAAGCGCGCCAGCCATTCGCTCCACAACGCATCGACCTTGGCGGCGTCATTGAGCCCGTCCGCCGTCATCCGCCCCGCATCCGTGCGACGCTTGATGTTCATCGGCGCATCGTTGCGCAGGTTCGGAAAGCCCGAATGCATGATCGCCGCAGCCGCCCGCGCCAGCGCACGCGAATTTGCGTCCTGCGGCCATAGCGTCGGCTGCTGCTCCGCCGCCCACTCGCAGATCGCAAGGCTCTCGGCCACCACCACGCCATCGCCCAGATCCAGCGCCGGCACGCGCGCATTCGGAGAGATTGCACCGAAAATCGGCTTGCCGCCCACTTCCGGCAGATCGTGCTTCACTTCCTCGAACACGACGCGGCCATGGCGAAGCGCCAGCCATGGCCGCATGCTCCACGAGGAGTAATTCATGTCGCCGATATGCAGTCGCGGGGTGATCATGCCTTGGCTCCTGCTTAGTGCGCGCCCTGCTTGAAGGTGAACACCACCACAAGCGCGAGCACGATGAACACAGCTCCCACGCCACGCTCAAACCATTTGCGGATGGTGTGATTGCCGAGAAACCGCGACAGCCGCCCCCCCAGGCGCGTGTAAAGCCACTGTATCGCAAGATCGATCAGCGCGCCGAGACCGCCCAGCGCCAGCGTCTGCGTCAGCACATTGCCCTGCGGGTTTATGAACTGTGGCAGGAACACCATGAACCAGATGATCGTTTTCGGATTTCCGAACCCGATCATCAGCCCGTCAATGAATGCGCCACGCCCCACGGCCATCACCGGCGCCGGCTGGCCCGCTTCGATGATCGGCGCCTCACCCTTGAACGACCGCGCCACC
>JAVBYB010000204.1 GCA_030824255.1 bacterium | reverse complement strand
ATATCAAGGTCACGGTAACGTCAGCGGTGAAGAAGCCGGGCGGCGGCCTGCGCTTCACGCTGGATAACGGCCAGGTATGGGAAGAGATCGACACGTCGCTCGGCCGTGTGAGCGGCCTGCCGGCGAGCGGGGAGATCCGCAAGGGGGCCTTGAGCAGCTACATGCTGAAGATCGGCGACAAGCCGACGACGCGGGTGAAGCGGGTCAGGTAATGCCGCGGGGGATGTGGCGGATCATCCTGATCTATGGCGCGATCCTGGCGGCGGCGACGCTGGTGCTGAAGTGGATCGAGTTCCAGCTGATCGCGCGGACTCATCCGGGCGAAATGTATATTTTCCTGCTGGCGTTAGGCTTCATGGGTCTGGGCGCCTGGGTGGCCACACGGCTGATTCCCAAGCGGATGGCGGCCGAGCCATTCGCCGTGAATGAACGGGCGCGCGAAACGCTGGGCATAAGCGACCGCGAGTTCGAAGTGCTGGAGCTGCTGGCGGCGGGGCGCTCCAACAAGGAGATCGCGAGCAGCCTCAACGTGTCGCCAAACACGGTGAAGACTCATGTCGCGAAACTCTACGGCAAGCTGGAGGTGAACCGGCGGACCGAGGCGATCCTCCGGGCGCGCGAGTTGGGAATGCTGAAGTAACTTCGCGTGTAACGCGCCGATTTCGGGCGATTTTGCGCGGATCACCCTTTCGGGCGATTGCGTGGCGCGGCGGCGGGCGTCTCCTTCATGCGTCACTTGAAGGGGAACGACATGACGCCAGCGCCAATCGTGTTCTTTGACATTGCCGGACCGGACCTCGGCTTGCAGCGTAAATTCTATCGCGATGTGTTCGGATGGGAGAGCGCGCCCACGGGCCGTGTCGCGGCGCCCGTGCCGCCCGGCCAGTTGCCCGGTTTCCTGCGGACGGACCCGGCTGCTGTCGTCCTCTATTTTGGCGTGCCGGATGTGACAGCCACACTGGAAAAGATCGCTGCGGCAGGCGGGGCCATCGCCGCGCCGCGCTTCGAGGTTACCGGCGTCGTGGTGCTGGGTCTTTTCAATGACCCTGCCGGAAATCATCTCGGCCTAGTGGAGATGGCCGGCGATACAGCGAAAATTCCGTAAGGTTGGGAGAGAGAGATGCTGCGCATTATTCTGGGTTATGGACTGATCGGCGCCGTGATTGTCGGGGTGCCGCTGGCGTGGGGCATGCTCAACACGCCTGCCGATGGCTCAATGCCGGAGAACGGCGCTCTCATCGGCTACACCACCATATTGGTGGCGCTGACGGGCGTGTTCCTCGGCGTGAAGCATTATCGCGACAAGGTGCTGGGCGGGGTGATCAAATTCCTGCCGGCGCTGGGCGTCGGGCTGGGCATCAGCGCAGTGGCGAGCCTTGGCTGGGTAATCGCGTGGGAAATCTCGCTGGCGGTGACGAAGTTCGATTTCGTGGCGGTCTACAACCAGATGCTTCTGGAGCAGGCGCAGAACGAAGGCGCAAGCGCGGAGAAGCTGGCGCAGGTGGCGAAGGACGGCGAGGCGTTCGGGCAGATGTACGCCAATCCGGTGATACGGATGGGCATCACCTTCCTGGAGATGTTCCCTATCGGCGTCGTGATCTCTCTGATCGCCGCGGCGCTGCTGCGGAACAGCCGCTTTCTCCCGGCGCGGGCGGCGTGAGACTGCGGCCAGCCGTGGACGTGTGCCGGACGCAAGCGTAGCCTCCGGTTATGCGTTTCCTGGCTGGCCTGATGGTCTTGCTGATGAGTGCGGCCCAGGCCGCCGCGCAGGCGCAATCCTGCGAAGCAAGCGTGAATGCACCGATCGGCGAGGTCACCGCTATCATCGATGGCGGTGGCGCGTTGGTGAGTTGGGCGGTTGAGCCGCGTATCGGCGTAGGCGAGGAGTCGGATCACTTCGCGCGGCCCGGCCTGCTGCTGGATTTTGCGGTGACCCGATCCGGCGCTCTGGAGCTTGCGGCCGTTATCACCTCGGTGACGCGCTACGAAGATGCGGCGACAGGCCGGGCGCCAACGATGTCAAAGGTGCGCGTGGTCGCCAGGCCCGACCCCGGCGCCGAGGTCTCATGGCCATCGACCGGCGCCGCGCGCGGCGAGAGCGAGTTGGGGAAGGCCATGAAGGCGCGGTGGCCTGACACGCTGATGCTGTCAGTCATCTATGATGGAACGCTGGTCGCGGGGTCCGAGTTCGACCTTTCCACGCGCAGCGAAGCCGAACGCATGGCGCGCGAAGCGCTGGGGCGGTGCGGGCGCTAGCGGGTTCGCTACCGGTCCTTCGGGTCCAGCGCGTCGCGCAGGCCGTCGCCGATGAAGTTCAGCGAGAAGAGCGTGACGACCATCACCACGGCGGGCGCCAGCAGGAGCCACGGATACGCGAACTCCTTCTGGCCGGCAGAGATCAACTGGCCGAGCGACGTCAGCGGCTCGTTCACGCCGAGGCCGATGAATGACAGGAAGCTCTCCTGCAGGATCACCACCGGCATCGTCAGCGTGACATAGACGGCCACGGGGCCGAGCAGGTTGGGCAGGATGTGGCGGACGATGATGCCCAGCGGCTTCACGCCTGCGGCGCGCGCGGCCTCCACGAATTCCTTCTGCTTCAGCGCCAGCGTCTGGCCGCGCACGATGCGGGCCATTGTCATCCATTCCACCGCGCCGATCGCGAGAAAGATCAGGAAGATGTGACGGCCGAAAACGACCGTCACGAGGATGACGAAGAAGATGAAGGGGACAGCGTAGAGAACATCGACGAGACGCATCATCAACTGGTCGACGCGGCCGCCAGCAAAGCCCGCGATGGCGCCCCACGCAACGCCGATCACCAGCGACACGAAAGTCGCGATGAAGCCCACGGCCAGCGAAATCTGCAGCCCGACAAGCACGCGCGCAACCATGTCGCGTCCGAAGATATCGGTGCCCAGCCAGTGCATGTTCTCCAGCGTCGGCGCGAGGCCGAGACGGTCCTGATACTGGTGCGAATAGGAGTGCGGCCAGACGAACGGACCGATCAGCGCGATCAATGTCAGCAGGCCGAGCACGACGCCGCCGGCAATGGCGGCCTTGTTGGCGAGCAGTCGACGGCGCGAGTCGTCCCACAGGGAGCGGCCCTTCACGGCCGCCTTGTTCAGCGTGTCTGCCTGGGAACCGGGAATTGCCATCATCATTGGTAGCGCACCCGCGGATCGAGGATTGCGTAGAGGATGTCGGCGATCAGGTTGAGCACGATGATC
>JAVBYB010000351.1 GCA_030824255.1 bacterium | reverse complement strand
TGGCTGCCGGGGACGACGCGGAGGAAGCCGTTGGCGGGGCTGGTGCCGTCGATGTGGATGGTGAAGGCGGCCGAGGGCCACACGTCTAGATGCGGGCCGCTCTGCCAGTCCGAATGCCAGCCGATGCGCTTGTAGCCGCTGTCGAGGTCGGCGCGGGCGTCCTGGTAGACGACGCCAAAGCGGGAGTGTTCGCGCAGGTGGCCGCCGGGGATCCAGCGCTCCATCAGGGAGACGATTGCGGGGTGGATGACGGCCTGGCGCGTCTGCGGGGCGATCTGGGTGATGTACTGCACGTAGTTGGCGAAACGGCGGCCGGCGACGGCGTCGGTGAGGATCGCGTTGCCGTGCTTCTCGGCAAGCTCGCCATTGGCGACCCGTGTCTGCGCCTCGGCGCATTCCGTGAGCATCCCGGCGAGGGCGTCTGCTGTGTAAAGGTTGCGCAGGATCGCAAAGCCGTGCGTCTGGAAAAACGAGTCCAGATCGTCCAGCGCATCCTGCCGGAAGACGCCAAATTCGGGATCAATGCTGACCATGCCTCTCATGCGCTTTGGCGAACACATTTGCGCGCACAAGGCAAGCGGGGCATTCATCGGAATGGGGCGGGATGCGTCGGCGGTCATCCTTGCGGCACGGGGTGGAGCGGGCGCCCGGATGTCGCTGGCGGATGCACGCCGACAGTGTGAAAGGTGGGACGCGGCTTGCGACGCGCAGGCGGCGACCGGCAGGTAAGGGGCATGATGTTTACGTTCGATAACCTGCGCAGCCTTGTGGGCGTCGTGTTCGTGCTGGCGATCGCCTGGGCGCTGTCGACCAACCGCAAGCAGTTCCCATGGCGGATCGCTGCGGTGGCGCTGGCGATCGAGGTGGTGCTGGCGGCGTCGATGCTCATGCTGCCACCGCTGCGGGCGGCGCTGGGCGGGGTATCCGCCGGGCTGTTCGCGCTGCAGGCGGCGACGCTGGAAGGCTCCCGCTTCGTGTTTGGCTATCTCGCCGGGGGCGCTGCGCCGTTCGATGTTACGCAGCCGCAGAACGGGACAATTCTCGCCTTCGGCATCCTGCCGCTGATCATCGTGGTGTCGGCGCTTTCCGCCTTGCTGTGGCGGTGGGGCATACTTGAGCGGGTATGCCGCGGCGTTGGCTTCGCGCTGCGCAAGACAATGGGGATCAGCGGGCCGCTGGGGCTTTCGACGGCGGCGAACATCTTCCTAGGCATGGTGGAAGCGCCGCTGATCATTCGCCCCTATCTCGCGAAGATGTCGCGCGCCGACCTGTTCGCGGTCATGACAACGGGCATGGCGACGATCGCGGGAACGGTGATGGCGCTTTATGCCTCGTTTCTTGCGGGCACATCGCCGGATGCGGCGGGGCATATCCTCGTGGCTTCGTTCATGGCGGCGCCGGGATCGCTGGCGATTGCGCGGATCATGATGCCGGTGGGCGTCGAGGACCTGTCAGGCGCCGTGGAGAAGGCGCCCCGGCTTTACCGCACGACGATGGATGCGTTTGCGCGGGGCATTCAGGACGGGGTCAACATGCTGATCGCGGTGATCGCGATGCTGCTGGGCGCGGTGGCGCTGGTGGCGCTGGTCAACATGATCCTCGGCGGATTGCTGCCGGAGGTTGGCGGCGGCGAGATCACGATCGGGCGGATATTCGGCTGGGTGTTCGCGCCGCTGATGTGGATGCTGGGCGTGCCATGGCAGGATGCGTTGCCGGCAGGCGAGTTGATGGGCACGAAGACGGCGCTGAACGAATTGCTGGCCTATCTGAATCTGTCGCAGCTTGAGGACGGCGCGATCGAGCCGCGCACACGGCTGATGATGATCTATGCGTTGTGCGGCTTCGCCAATTTCGGCTCTGCCGCGATCATGATCGGCGGGCTTTCGGCGATGTGCCCTGACAGGCGGGATGATTTCGCCGATCTTGGCCTGCGCGCCATGTTCGCAGGCACGTTAACCAACATGCTGGGCGCAGCCCTGATCGGGATTGCGCCGTACAGCTGGCTGCAGTTGTAAGGCTGAACGCGGCCGCTGCCTTTCAGCGACTGCCGGGCGGGAGCCTGGCGGTCCAGCTTATTTCCGTTCGGCCATGAACTTCGCGAAGCGCTCGAACAGGTAGAAGCTATCCTGCGGGCCGGGGCTGGCTTCGGGGTGGTGCTGGACCGAGATGATCGGTTTGCCGGCAACGCTCAGGCCGCAGTTCGAGCCATCGAACAGCGAGCGGTGGCTCTCTTCGACGCCAACGGGCAGCGTGTCGATGTCGACGGTGAAGCCATGGTTCATCGAGACGATCTCGACCTTGCCGGTGGTGAAGTCCTTCACCGGATGGTTGGCGCCGTGATGGCCTTGCGGCATCTTTTTCGTCTTCGCGCCGAGGGCGAGAGCGAGCATCTGGTGGCCGAGGCAGATGCCGAGGATCGGTACGCCCGAGGCGATGAGCTTCACGATTTCCGGACCGGCATATTGCGCCGTCGCGGCCGGATCGCCCGGACCGTTGGAGAGCACGACGCCATCCGGCTTAAGCGCGAGAATGTCTTCGGCCTTCGTCTTGGCGGGCACGACCGTGACCTTCGCGCCAACGGCGACAAGGTTGCGCAGGATGTTCTTCTTCACGCCGAAATCCATCAGCACGACGTGGTACTTCGCGTTGGCGAGCGCCTCGAAACCGACGCCGAGTTTCCACAGGCCGTCGGTGGAGTCGAAACGCTGTCCGCTGGTGACGTTGATCGCAAGGTCGGCGTTCTCGACGCCCTTCCATGTGCGCGCAGCCTCGACGAGGGCCTTCGCATCGATCTTGCCGTCCGGCGCGTGGGCGATGGCGGATTTCGGCATGCCGAGCTCACGGATGCGGCGGGTGAGGGCGCGCGTGTCTATGCCCGAAAGGCCGATGATGTTGCGGGTGGCCAGCCAGTCGCCGAGATGATCAGCGGCGCGCCAGCTCGACGGCAGGGTCGGCGGCGCCTTGAACACGGCGCCGCGCGCGGCGGCCGTGCCTTGCGCGGAGGATTCTTCCTGGTCGTCGGCGTTGGCGCCGACATTGCCGATGTGCGGAAAGGTAAAGAGCACGATCTGCTCGGCATAGGAGGGGTCGGTCAGGATTTCCTGATAGCCCGTCATCGCCGTGTTGAAGCAGAGCTCGCCGGCGGCGATGCCCGCCGCGCCATGACCCTGGCCCCAGAAGATCGTGCCGTCTTCGAGAGCGATTGCGCCGGTTGCGAGCTTGGTCATGTGGTGGCCTCCGGCTG
>JAVBYB010000364.1 GCA_030824255.1 bacterium | reverse complement strand
GGGCAGGGCGACCTGGTGCGCGACTTCGGCCGTCCGGAATGGCGCTACACCTCGACGCTGACATGGCGGAAGGATGCGTGGGGCGGCGGCTGGTTCACCAGCTATGTCGGCGATGTGTACGACGACTTCATCGTGAACAGCGTCACCAACGATCCGTGGATCATCGACGAGTACCAGACGCATAACCTGTATGTGCAGTACGAGTTCGACCACGACTCGGACTCGCCGACGCGGTTGCGTCTGGGCGTGCGTAACATCACGGATGAAACGCCGCCGCTGGCCGACACGAACTATGGTTATCTCGGCGACCTGCATTCACCGCAGGGACGGTTCTTCTACGTGAATGCGCGGAAGACGTTCTGACCTCGCGGTCGTTACCGAGCGAAGTAGTCGATCAGTGCATCTGCGGCTGCGGCGCCGAGCTTGCGGGCGTCGGCGGCGGGGATCTGGTCCCAGAGTTCGACCGTGATGCCGGGCGCTTTGAGGGTTTCGAGCGCCCAGCCTTTTGACGTGCCGCCGTTGACGTTGTGGGCGTAGCTCCATTCCGGCGGCTGGGTGAGCTTCTGCTTGAACGCGCTCTCCAGGAAAGGGAGGAAAGCGATCGTGGGCGAGGGGGCGTCGAGCGGCGGGGCGTAGATCACCGTGCGGTCGGTGGAGTGGAAATCCATCATCGACACGACGCGGCGCCCGCCGGACTGCGCGATGATCCACTCCGACAGGGCTTTCGTTTCGGGCTGGGTGAATTTTCCCCAGTCGCGGTTGAGGTCGAGGCCGCCGGCGTTGAGGCGCCAGTGGCCGTTGTCGACGCCATCGGGGTTCGGCATGGGCGCGATGATGGTGCGATGGCGGCCACGGAAAGAGACGGCGTTGGCGTCGCTGCGAGAGACGAGGCGTTCGATGAAGCCGCGATAGGCTTCCTGTCCGCTGGTTTCGGGCGGGTGCTGGCGGGTGAGGACGACGATCGCCTGGATGCCGCCTCCGCCGACGAAGCCCACGAGGGAGCGGCCTTCGAGGGACTTGCCGTATTCCATCTCGCTGAAACCTGAACCGGCGAGGGCGCGGCGCGTCCAGTCTACATTGTCGTTGGCGTTCGAGAGCGGCTGGCCGGCGACCCAGGTGACGCCCTGCGGGAGATCGAGGCGGAGCGTTGCGCGCGTCTTGCGCTCGTTCAGCGTCACTCGGCTGGCGTCGAGCTGGCGCCATTCGGTGGTGTCGGTGCGGACCCACGGAACGTAGCGGTGCGTGTAGTCCGTGTAGTCCAGCGCGATAGTGACTTCGCGCGGCGCGTTGGCGTTGAGGCGGAAGGCGTACCAGGGACTCGGGTTGATGCCTTCGGCGATGGTCGGTTCGTGGTCGACCTGGATGACGACGAGGCCTTCGGGGCTGACGACGCAGCGATGCTGGCCTCCGGTGGCGAAGTCTGTGTCGACACGGAGATCGGCGGCAGCGCAGAGCGGCGCGGCGGCGAAGCTTGGCAGGCTTGGAAGCGCCGGGACGTACTGGCAGGCGCCGGCCAGCAATGCGGTGGTGAAAGCTGTGATCGCCCCCCAGCGTCTGATCATTCGTCGTCCTCGCTGCTCGCTTCGGCCAGCCTGTGGCCGAGGAGCTGGTTGGGGAAGGAGTAGTTTCCCTCGTGGCAGGCGTATTCGTAGATCGGGCCGGGGATGGCGTTGAAGGCGAGTTCGCCGCGGATGGGCGCGGTGAACACGTCCGGCTCGTTGATGTCGAAGGCGTAGAGGATCTGCGTGTCGCCGATGCGACGGAAGGTTTCTGTGAGGGTCATTGTCTCCGGCGCGCCGCGGAAGGCGAGGCCGGGGCGAAAATTCTTCGTCTCGATGACGAGCGTGTCGCCCTCGTAGCGCGCTATGGAATCGCCCATCCACGACGTGATGACGTCTGCGCGGTGCTTTCCGTTCAACGGGATGATGCGGGCGTCGTGAATCATCTCGACGAGAATCACAACGTGATCGGCAGTCTGGATGATCTGGTAATTGTTGTTGTACCCGACCGGCATCATGGGCGGGCCGAGAAGCGAGCCGTAATCACGCAGGCAGCGTTCGGCTAGGGTGAGGCCTTCGGGGTTGTCACCGCGCATGTAGCCGAGACCGCGCGGATATTCGGCGAGGCGGTCGGCGCGGGCAGCTTTTGCTTTCGGCGTGAATGCGGGCAGCTGGCCGTCAGCGGGGGCGACGAGAAAGGAGGTGCGCGTCTCGCCGCCGATCTTCATCGCGCCGTCTGCGGCGGCGGCTTCCTCAGCTGTCATCGTGCTGCGGTCGCCAAATTTCGGATCGCGTTCAAGGACGGTCGACGTCGCGTGGGTCCAGTAGCCGGCGAGATCGGGCTGGCCGTGGACATTGGTCTTTGCCGCGCCAGCCTGCGCCAATGCTGCGGGCGACACAAACAGTGCGATTACGAGAGAGACGAGCCCAGCCTTCATGGCCGGGACAGTGCCTGTGCGGGACCTGCGGGTAAAGGGCGGTGACGTGCGCTCAGGCGGCGGCGCGGATCTGCACGGGATCGTAGTAGAATCGCTCGCTGCGAATGCGGTCTCCGTCCCAGACCTGCATGGTGACTTCATCAAGCGTTCGCATGGTCTTGCCAGGAAGGGTCAGTTCGAAGGTCCAGTTGATGAAGACGTGGTCGCCAGTGACCGCGAAGTGTTCGACCTTGCGCACGGGGATGCGGCCATAGCGGACGAGGAGATCCATCTCGTGGGCGATTAGGGCGTTGCGGCCTTTACGGGTTTCGCCTTGGTTTTCCTGAACCACCGCATCCTCATGATAAAAGTGCATGAGGGCGCCGACATAGTCCTGCTGCTCCACGCGCGCGATGAAGCTTCTGACGCGAGCGGTGGTCGGCATGGGCGGTCCTTAATCTACTGACGCCCCAAAATGGGTTTAGAATCGTTAGTCAGAGATTGCCAGCAGATGTGACATCGTGTGCCACTAAAACATGCCGCGCGGCGTGTTTTACCGGTGCGTCAAAAAATCCCTTCAAATACATATGTTTTTGCCGTCACCGCTTCGGGGGAACGATTGGCAATGAAGAGGACAGGCCCCCGTCGACCGGGAGCACCTGTCCGTTGACGTAGGATGCGTCGTCGGATGCGAGGAAGAGAGCGACCCTGGCGATCTCGTCCGGCTGGCCGGCGCGGCGGAGGGCGTTGAGCTGTCCGATCTTGTCGTCGGTGCCTTTCTCGCGAGCGCGCTCGAAGATCGGCTGGGTCATGCCCGTTTCAATGAGG
>JAVBYB010000237.1 GCA_030824255.1 bacterium | reverse complement strand
GGCGACCGTGTGAAGCTGATCGGGCGGGGGCGGACGGTCATCGAGGGCGTTTTTCGAGGCTGAAGTCCCGGAAAAGCGGCTTTTTCCGTAGGTTAACCGACGAAACCTTGCCCGGCAGCGGCGCGGGGGGTATTTCGCCGATTGCAAATCGGAGCCTCCTCATGGCCGTCTCGACCTATCTCGATTTCGAAAAGCCAGTCGCCGACCTTGAAAAGAAGATCGCCGAACTGGAAGCTGCAGGCGGCGTCGCCGTGCAGGACGAAGTCGGCAAGCTGCGCGAAAAAGCAAACAAGCAACTCGAGCAGATCTACACGCACCTCAGCGCCTGGCAGAAGACGCAGGTTGCGCGTCACCCGGAGCGCCCGCACTTCCTCGACTATGTCGAGCAATTGTTCGACGAGTTCGTCGAGTTGGCGGGCGACCGCAAGTTCATGAATGACGACGCCATCCTCGGCGGGCTTGCGCGTTTCCGCGGCCGGCCGGTCGTGGTGATCGGTCATGAGAAGGGTCGCGATACGCAGACGCGCCTCAAGCACAATTTCGGAATGGGTAAGCCCGAAGGCTATCGCAAGGCGGTGCGCCTCATCGAGCTGGCCGGTCGCTTCAACCTGCCGGTCATCACGCTGGTCGACACGTCGGGCGCATTCCCGGGCAAGGGCGGCGAAGAGCGCGGCCAAGCCGAAGCGCTGGCGCGCGCCATCGAAGCCTGCCTCACGCTGGATACAGCGATGATCTCAGTCATCGTGGGCGAGGGCGGTTCGGGCGGCGCGGTTGCGCTGGCGTCGGGCAACAAGGTCCTGATGATGGAGCACTCGGTTTATTCGGTCATCTCGCCGGAGGGAGCGGCGTCGATTCTGTTCCACGACGCCAAGCGCGCGAAGGACACGGCCGAAGCCATGAAGATCACGGCACAGGACCTTCTGAAGTTCCGCATCGTGGACGGCGTGGTGCCCGAGCCGATGGGTGGCGCACATCGCGATCCGAAGCTGGCCATCCAGCAGGTCGGCGATGCGATCGAGAAGGCGCTTGGCACGCTTGACGGCCTGACGGCGGATGACCTGCGCGCCCAGCGCAAGGAGCGCTTCTACGCGATCGGCCGTGAAGGCCTGGCGTAAGCGTCAGTTCACCTTGTAGACCAGCGAGAAGCGGGTGGCGGTGTCGGTGGCTTCAAAGTCCGGCAGCGGGTCCGTGTCGTGACGCACGTCGAGCGAGACGCGCGCGCTGAGATTGCCCCACAGATTAGCCGTGAGGGCGAGCACGTTCAGCAGCTGTGTCGAGGCGTCAGAGTAAATCACTTCTGAATTGTTCGAGAGGACGACAGCCTCGCTGAGCTTGTGCTCGAATTTCGAGCCACCGCGAAGGCCGATGGATTCTTCAGTCATTGCAGGGGTCGTCAGCGTTTCGCGGATTTCGTCGATCTTGTAGCCCGGGCCGCCTTCGATGATCCAGTTGGTGGTCTCTCCCTGCAGCGCCTTCCACGCCGCGCCTATGCCCAGGAAGTAGCGGTTATCAAAGCCCGAGAACTCGTCCCGCTCCCACGAAAGACGGCCATAGCCGGACAGCCTCTCGTCGAAGATGCGATAAACCTGTCCCGCAGCGAAGATGCGGTTCTTCGATTCCACACTGTCGGTTTCGCCGTAATCAGCAGCCAGTTCGCCAGACTGAACCCAGTTATCGCCCTGATGCTTCACCTTCATGGCAAGGCCAAGGTCCGTCGTTTCGGTGTTGCCCGTGGTGTTGCCAGCACTGAATGCGCCTTCACCAGTCCATTCCGGAGATGGGGCATCTTGCGCGAAGGCAGGCGCTACTGGCGCAAGAAACAGGGGCAATGCAAACATGCGGGCTAGATTCAAGACGACCTCCCTTCGCAGCGACTGGCGTGCAAAGGGAGGTAAGTCGGGAATATCAACAAAAGGTAGGCGAGCCGAATTCGCTAGTGACCCTTGTCGCTGTGCTCACGCGCGGACGACCCCTTCGGCTGCGTGAAGTCCAGGTGGGCGCGAGCGCCTAGATCGGGCTCCTTGTCCGAGTTCTTGGCTTGTTGGACTTCCCACGCATAGCGAAGCGGGTTTTTGGTGGAAGCCCAGATCGCGGCGTCCATCAGGTCGAACTCGAGAAGCGCGATATCCGGATCGTTCTTCGAGGACCACCAGGCGGCGACGTGATCGTTCCAGTATTCATTGATCTTCGCCTGGTCGCGGTTCTCATGGAGCGAGCCCATAAGGCAGGCATGATAATCCTGATCCTTGCCGATGATGCAGAAATGGGCGTGCTGGCCATCACCCAGTTCACGGAAGAGATCGGAGTCCCGGCTGGCGAAGAACCACAACCGGGCCTGACCATCCTTGTCCGGCTGATGCGCCATTGGCTGCATATGAGAATGCGAGCCTTCAATTCCGAGCATGCCCGCGCGCACTTTATCGAGCTGTTCCCACAGCTGCTTTTCCGGTTCTGTTTCTGTTTTCCGCGTGTGGCTCATGGGAGTTCGCTCCTGTCTGATTGTCGGGTGCAGCCAGAGCAACGGGCGCAGCCGGGGAGAGTTCCGGCTGATTGACTTGCGCTAGAAACAGGACGAGAAGCGCGGCCGCTTCCTTTGGAGAGCGCCTATGAGTGTCGTCACCGTCTAGTTCGCGCCGGGAACCCGCCCGGCCTGGCACGTCCATGCCAAACGCGCACGAGCCTGGCTCGCGCGACTGACACCTCATTTCCGGAAGCCAAATCCAATGTCTTCATTTTTCGGGCGTGCCTCGCCTATGCGGGGCAACGCCAATTTCAATCGACTGTGGGCTGCGCAGATACTGTCGGCCTTCGGCAGCCGCATAACGCGGACTGCCTTGCCGATCATCGCGGTCGGCGCGCTTGCCGTCTCGCCATGGGAGGCAGCTGTTCTGGCGGCGCTATCCTACGCGCCATTCGTGCTGGCCGGACTTCTCTTCGCCGGCCATGTCGAGCGCTCCAACAAGACACGCCTGATGATCGCCGCCGACATTGCGCGGTTCGCGATCGTGATGGCCGTGCCTGCGGCGTGGTTCCTCGGGCTGCTGAGCTTTCCATTGCTGTGCGTGATCGCGGCGCTGGCAGGCGTTGCGGCTGCGGTGTTCGCGAACGCGGACAATGCCGTGCTGCCAAGGCTGGTGAAGGACGAACAACTGGTCGAGGCGAACGCGCGGTTGCAGTCGACGGAGTCGCTGGCGGAGCTGGCGGGGCCGGGCGTGGCGGGCATCCTGATCGATATGCTGACGGCGCCGTTCGCCATGGTGG
>JAVBYB010000527.1 GCA_030824255.1 bacterium | reverse complement strand
GGAGCGCTCGACCATCGAGCAATCCGGCGAGATCGAGAAGTCGCGTTCCTTCACCTATCCCAAGCCGCGTCTGGCTGCGTCGTGGTCTCCGACGGAAGACGACCAGCTGCGCCTGCGCATCGAGCGGGAGCTGGGGCAGCTGAACTTCCAGGACTTTGCGTCCGAGGTGAACCTCAACTCGGGACAGCAGAACACGGGCAACTCCGATCTCGAGCCAGACAAGACCTGGGTTTATGAGGCGGCCTACGAGAAACGCTTCTGGGATGGCGCCGCGGCGGTTCTGACGCTTCGTCACGAGGATATCTCGGACGTGGTGGATCTCTTCCCGCGCCGCGTTCAGGCCGACACCGACAATGACGGCGTGCTGGAGACGATCTTCGTCGAAGGGCCGGGCAATATCGGCGACGGCACGAACGACGTGCTGATCTTCAACCTCACCATGCCGCTCAAGCACATTGGCTGGAACGGCGCCGAGGTGAAGATCGAGACGCAATGGGAAGACAGCGAAGTCACCGACCCGCTGACGGGCGAGACGCGCCGCATTTCGGGGCAGCGTCCGGAAGACATAACCTTCAATTTCCGGCAGGACCTGCCGGAGCACAACCTGACCTTCGGGCTTGGCTGGTTCCAGGGTTGGCGCGAAAGCTACTATCAGGGCACGGCTGTCGAGAGCCTGAAGCTGAGGGATTTCTACAATTCGTTCGTCGAGTGGAAGCCGAATACGGGCTTCACGCTGCGGGCGGAGCTCAACAACTTCGATCCGTACAGCTTCACGATCCGTCGCGATGTCTATGACGGCCCGCGCGATGTCAGCCCCGTGGACTTCATCGAAGCAGAACGCCGCAACTCACAGGTCATGGGCATGCTGAGCGCCCGCTGGACCTTCAACTAGGCGCTGAAAACGGGCTTCTCCGGTCACTGCGATTCTCCGATCGCGGGGGCTGGGGAATGTCCTTTTGGGGCCGAATGGCCGCAGCTTTGTCACGCAGCGGCGTCGGACACGAAAAATGCCGTTGATTCAGGGCTTCACGCCTGTGGATCAACGGTTTGAATCGTTTGTGTGGCAATGCACAAATGGGCTAGAAGAGGGGTACGAATCCCAGCGGTAAAAACCGCCTTCTTTCCGGACCTTCCCGCTTGAGCGACACCCCTGAAAAGACAGCCTCCGATGGAGGCAACGGCGCCGGTGATATTGCGCCGATTTCCATCACGGCAGAGCTGAAGAAATCCTACCTCGATTACGCGATGAGCGTGATCGTGAGCCGGGCGCTGCCGGATGTGCGCGACGGCCTGAAACCGGTTCACCGCCGCATCCTCTATTCGATGTTCGACATCGGGATGACGTCGGACAAGTCGTATTCGAAGTCGGCACGGCCTGTGGGCGACGTGCTGGCGCGTTTCCACCCGCACGGCGACCAGTCGGTCTATGACGCGCTGGTGCGCATGGCGCAGCCGTTCTCGATGGGTCTGCCGCTGATCGATGGTCAGGGGAACTTTGGCTCGATCGACAACGATCCCGCAGCCGCGATGCGTTACACCGAATGCCGCATGACCAAGGCCGCGATGGGCCTCGTGCAGGACATCCGGCAGGATGCGGTCGATTTCGTCGACAACTATGACGGCAAGGAACTGGAGCCGACCGTTCTGCCAGCGGTGTTCCCCAACCTGCTGGTCAATGGCGCGGGCGGCATCGCCGTCGGCATGGCGACAAACATTCCGCCGCACAATCTGGGCGAGATCATCGAGGCGACGCTGGCGCTGATCGAGAATCCCGCGATCGAGGACCTGGCCTTGCTCGATATCGTGCCGGGTCCGGACTTCCCGACCGGCGGGCAGATCATCGGTCGTGCGGGCTCGCGCAGCGGTCTGACGACGGGGCGGGGCTCCGTGATCATGCGCGCGAAGACCGAGATCGAAACCGTGAAGGGCGGACGCGAGGCAATCATCGTCTCCGAAGTGCCGTTCCAGGTGAACAAGGCCAGCCTTGTCGAGAAGATCGCCGAACTTGTGCGCGAGAAGAAGGTCGAGGGCATTGCCGACCTGCGTGACGAAAGCGACCGCAACGGCATCCGCATGGTGATCGAGATCAAGCGGGATTCGTCTGCCGACATCGTGCTGAACAACCTCTATCGCCTTACGCCGCTGCAGACGTCATTCGGCGTCAACATGCTGGCGCTGAATGGCGGCCGCCCGGAACTGATGACGCTGCGCGGGATGCTGCAGGCGTTCATCCGTTTCCGCGAGGAAGTGGTCGCGCGGCGCACCAAGTTTGAACTCAACAAGGCGCGCAACCGTGCGCACGTGTTGATCGGCCTGGCGCTGGCCGTGGCGAACATCGACGAGATCATCCGCATCATCCGCTACTCGGTCGATCCGGAAGCCGCGCGCGTGGCGCTGCTCGACCGGGCGTGGCCGGCGATGGACATGGCGCCGCTGATCGGCCTGATCGCCGACCGCCGCACTGTGTTCAACGATGCCGGCGAAATCCGGCTGTCGGACGAGCAGGCGCGTGCGATCCTCGCGCTTCAACTGTCGCGCCTCACAAATCTTGGCCGCGACGAGATCGGCAAGGAAGCCAACTCGCTCGCCGAGGCCATCAAGGATTATCTCGATATCCTGAGTTCGCGCGTGCGCGTGCTGGACATCATCAAGACCGAACTCGCCGAGTTCAAATCGAAGTTCGCCGTGCCGCGCCGTTCGGAGTTCGTGGAAGCTGATCTCGATCTCGAGGATGAGGCGTTCATCGAGCGTGAGGACATGGTCGTCATGGTCACGCACAGCGGATATGTGAAGCGCACGGCGCTGTCGGCCTACCGGACGCAGAACCGTGGCGGCAAGGGTCGAGGCGGCATGGACACGAAGGACGACGATTTCGTCGTTCGCCTGTTCGCTGCCGATACGCATACGGAGATCCTGTTCTTCTCCTCGACGGGCATGGCCTACAAGCACAAGGTCTGGCGCCTGCCGCTGGGCAACCCGCAATCGCGGGGCAAGGCGCTGGTCAACATCCTGCCGCTGAAAGCAGGCGAGCGCATCACGTCGGTGATGCCGCTGCCGCAGGACGAGGAAGAGCGCGCCAAGCTCAACATCCTGTTCGCCACCAAGTCTGGCGGCGTGCGGCGTAACCTGCTGACCGACTTCCTGTCGGTGAATCGCGCCGGCAAGATCGCCATGAAGCTGGAAGACGACGCGGATGCGATCGTCGATGTGCAGATTTGCGCGCCGGAAGACGATGTGTTGCTGACGACGGCGCTGGGCCAGTG
>JAVBYB010000438.1 GCA_030824255.1 bacterium | reverse complement strand
GCTGCAGACCCTCCAGGTTACGCTGAAGCAGGACGCTGATCCCCCGGCAACCGTCAACGCCTTCAACATGGCCCTGCCATGGGATCGGGACCGCTCCGGCCTGATCGTCTTCGCCGTACCCGCCGTGGGCGCCCTGATTGGCGGCATGGGCGAGACACAGTCGTTTGCGGTGTCGGTGGGCGGCAAGCCTGCGGTCAACATCGGATGGTCAGACGGCCACGCCGCCCGCGACGAGCTGCTCGCCTGTATCGAGGCCAGGTAGACGTCTTGTCCCCGCCATGGGGCAGGGCCGGTGCGGCGTGTTACCGCTTCACAAGCAAAACTTAAGGAACGGCGGCTAGACCGGCCCTTCGGCCACGTCCAGACTCCCGCGAATTCCGGGGGTTGGTCCCGGCCGGGAGGAATGGATGCCCCTCAAACTCTCGCTCAAGCCGGGCGAACGCTTCGTGGTCAACGGAGCGGTGCTGCAGAACGGCGACCGCCGCGCGGTCCTGTTGCTGCAGAACAAGGCGTCGATCCTGCGGGAGAAGGACATCATCCAGCCGGATGAGGCGAATACGCCCGCCAAACGGATCTATTTCCCGATCATGATGATGTACCTCGACCCCGCCGAGGCGAACAAATTCTATGACGAGTTCGTGCTGCGCCTGAACGAGTTCATGGGCGCAATACGGTCCACCGACGTGCTCAAGGAATGCGTGTCGCTGTCCCGCGAGGTGATGGCGGCGGACTATTACAAGGCGCTGACGCGGTGCCGGAAGCTTCTCACCTACGAACAGGGATTGCTGGACAATGTCGATCCAGGCCTACCAGAACGCGGCGCGGAAGACTGAGTCGCCGCGTCAGACCGAGTTTAGGGCCTTCGCGCTCGCAACCCGGAACCTGATCGACGCCTCCAGCCTGCCGGACAGCGAAATCGGCCGCCGCGCCGAAGCGCTGTCCGTGAACCGACGCCTGTGGTCGCTGCTGGCGTCCGATTGCGCGGCTGAAGGCAATTCGCTGCCGCAGGGCCTGCGCGCCCAGATCATATCGCTGTCCATTTTCGTCGATCGCCATTCCAGCGCCGTCATGCGCCAGGGCGCCTCGTTCGACGTGCTGATCGACATCAACCGTTCGATCATGCAGGGCCTCTCGCCAGCGACCCTGGCCGCTACGTCCGCACAGTCCTAACGCGCGTTTACCACACGGTTTTGGTTAGGGTTTTCGAAGTACTTTCGCTTGCGGCGTCACACCTCTAATTAAGACCTCTCCGCTAGTCTGGGCACATGTCGGCGCAAAACGCGCCTGCGGCCGATCAAAATGATCGGTCTCTGACCCAGAACGGAGACGTGTGTCATGCTTAGCGTGAACTCAAACTATGGCGCGTCCATCGCGCTCCAATCCCTCTCATCGACAAACAAAGAGCTCGGCGAGATCCAGAACCGGATTTCGACGGGTCTCAAAGTGTCCAGCGCCCGTGATAACGGCGCGGTTTACGCCATTGCCGAAGGCCAGCGTGCACGCGTGTCGTCCGTCGCGGCAGTGAAGGACGGCATCGACCGTGCTTCGTCCACCGTTGACGTTGCTCTCGCCGCCGGCAAGTCGGTTGGCGACATCCTGCAGAAGCTGAAATCCAAAGCTGTCGCTGCTCAGGCTGACGACCTGACCTCCGACCAGCGCGCCGCCCTGCAGACCGACTTTGCCAGCCTGCGTCAGCAGATCGACACCATCGCCAACGCCGCGCAATTCAACGGCGCAAACCTGGCGCTGGGCAACTCCTCGCTCAACGTCCTGATCTCCGACCTCGGTGGCTCCACGGCTGCGACTTCGGACGGCGTTCAGACGGTTGCGGCCACGACCCCGCTGTCGGGTTCGGCCCTCGTCAACGACCTGGCCAGCACGACTGACGGCGATGTCATCGGCTTCGCGCTCACCGGCGCAGGCGGCTCGACCCTCGAAGTCGGCGTCGAACTGACCCCCGGCATGACGATCGACGGCTTTGTTGAAGCCGTGAACGCTCAGGCAGGCGGCAAGATCTCGGCCTCCTACGACGACACGACGGGTCAGCTCACCTACCTCATCAACGACACGTCGTTCGATGACCTGGTGGTCGATGCTGGCGGCGCTGCCGAACTCGGCGATGGCGTTGCCACGGCAACGGTCTCCTCGGCTGGTTCGAACACGTTCGCGATCACGGGCGCCGACTTCTCGCTGACCGGCTCGATCCTGTCCTCGCTGGCCTCCACGGACATCTCGACGTCCACGGCAGCCGCGACGACGGCCTCGAACGCCATCGACACGGCGATCACCGGCCTCAACAACGCGCTGGCGACGATGGGCTCTCAGGCGGCCGCTCTGGATATCCAGAACGAGTTCCTCTCGAAGCTCTCCGACACCATCGAACAAGGCATCGGCAACCTCGTCGACGCTGACCTGGCAAAGGAATCGGCCCGCCTCCAGTCGCTGCAGATCAAGCAGCAGCTCGGCGCGCAGGCTCTCTCGATCGCCAACCAGGCGCCGTCGCTGATCCTGTCGTTCTTCCGCTAATTCCGTAAGGGCGGGGCGGCAGAACGCCGTCCAGTCCATCGGACACGGAACCATTGGAGGGGCGGAGCTTCGGCTCCGCCCCTCTGTCGTTTTTGCCTAGCTGGGAACCTTCTGGAGGGCGGCAAAACATGCCGGGGGGTAAATTTGATTCAGTGATCCGTTAGGAGGCCGTCCGCGCCGTTAACCCCTGAATGCCCTTAAATATGGGGATTCCTGAAGCCCCATTAACCTTAACGGACTGGCACGCGTCTTGAAGACCATTGTTCGTGTCCTCGCCCGTAATGGGTGCGAACTAAGTCTGCGCAGGAGCTCCGGCCATGCTGAGCGTCAATACGAACTACAGCGCCATGATCGCGCTCCAGAACCTGAACTTCACCAACAACGAGTTGGAGGGAGTGCAGAACAAGATCAGCACCGGCCTCAAGATCTCGAGCGCCCGCGACAATGGCGCGATCTACGCGATCGCCGAAGGGCAGAGGAGCAGGGTCTCCTCCGTCGCCGCCGTCAAGGACGGCATCGACCGCGCCAACTCCACGATCGACGTGGCGCTCTCGGCAGGCAAGTCCATCGGCGACATCCTGCAGAAGCTGAAGGCGAAAGCCGTCGCCGCCCAGGCCGACGACCTGACCGCCGACCAGCGTTCCGCGCTGCAGGCCGACTTCACCAGCCTGCGCCAGCAGATCGACACGATCGCCAACTCGGCCCAGTTCAACGGCGCTAACCTCGCTGCGGGCAACT
>JAVBYB010000353.1 GCA_030824255.1 bacterium | reverse complement strand
GCAGGCGGAGGGACATGGCCGGTGGGATACGTCCAGCCTGATCTCGCGGTTGAACAGGTAAGCCCAGAAAACAGATCATGCCGAAGGTCTTCCTGCATAACTTCGAGCACGAGCTGCAAGAGAAGTTCGTGACTGCCGGCGGGCCCGGCGGGCAGAACGTCAACAAGGTGGCGTCAGCGGTCCAGCTGCGCTGGAATGTGCGCGCCAGCAACGCGTTCGACGACGAGCAGAAATGGATGATCCGGCGCGCGCTGGCCAATCGGATCAATGACGAGGGGGAGCTGGTGTTGTTTATCCAGACCCACCGCAGCCAGGTGCGCAATCGCGAAGAAGCGCGCGAGCGGCTGGTGGAATTGCTGGAAAAGGCGCTGGTGAAGCCCAAGCGGCGCGTTGCGACGAAGCCCAGCAAGGGCCAGAAGCTGAGGCGGCTGGAGGGCAAGGCCCACCGGTCGGAGATCAAGCGCAACCGCAAGGTCGATCACGACTAGAGGTTGTGGATTTCGTGGCCCAGCACTAGAAATCGGGGCCAGCCCCGAAGTCTGCCATACGCTCTCGGACTACAACTCATGGTTGTGTATGCGGGAGGATGGCGTTGGCGGATATTCCGAAGAGCAGGCTCGCGGTTGCCGAAAAAGAAGTGGAACGGCTGCGCAATTTTGTGCGTCAGGCCGAATTGATGAAGGGGCGGATCTCGGGCGCGCGTGTGGCGCGGCGGGAAGATGCCGAGGCGCTTGCCGGATTGCTGCGCCATGAAAGTATCGACCCGCGCATCTACACAATGCCCAATCCGATCAATGCCGAGACGATAAAGACATTCATAGATGATCACCTGATGCAAAGGGCGAGGGGCGACGGCATTCTGTTCGCATCGTTCAATGCTGACGGAGAGGCCACAGCCTATTTCGATGTAGAGGTGTGGCCGCAGTGGTCCGTCGTAAAGTTCGGCGGTGCGGTGAAGGCTGAGCGGCAAGGGCGCGGGTTTGGCGGAGCGTGTGGGCTGGCGGCGGTCGAATGGTGTTTCGACCAATTGGGCGCGGAGCGCATCTGCGAGACGACAGCGCGGGACAATGACCGCTCGATCAGGCTGCTGTCGCGGCTCGGGTTCACGCAAATGGGCGAAGTCACATCCGTTCGACCGGATGGAACGACTCGCCCGTCCCTCTACTGGGAGATGGCGCGGGAAGACTGGAACGCGGCGCGCGCGCTGAAGCGGGCGGGCTAGCAGTCCGATCAATTTCATCGAAATTCGCGCCACCCATCCGTTGGGAATGTTAAATTCCTGGCCGCATCGTGAAACCGGGCAGGTAGGTCGGATCACGATGAAAACAGAGGTCATGCAGGCGCCGGTTCCGGTGGAGAAGCGCGTGTCTCAGCAGGTTCGCCGTGACCTTCTGATATTCTCGGGCTTTATCGCTGCTGGATTCATCCTGTCGGTAAACCTCGATGTCGTTGGTCTCCTCAATGGCTGGGCGACCGACTATCAGCACCTTCAGATGTCAAAGCTAATCGGCACGGTGATCGTCGCCTGTGTCGGCCTGACCCTGTATGTCATGACGCGCTATCACGCGCACGTCCGTGAATTGCGGGCACGGCTGCAGACCGAGGAGCGTGCGCGGCGGGTGGCCATGCACGACCAGCTGACGGGGCTTCCGAACCGCCGGCACCTGAAGGGTGTGCTCAACTGGCTGCTGAGCGAGAACAATGGCGGCGAGCGGCTTGCCGTCGTGATGCTCAATCTCGACAAGTTCCGGGACTTCAACGATGCGTTTGGCCGCCCGGTGGGCGATGAAATGATGATGCATGTCGGCAAGGTGTTGAACCTGCGGGCGGGCATCGATGGCTTTGTGGCGCGCCTGGAGTCTGACGAGTTTGTCGTGCTTCTGCCCAATCAGGCGGAAGAAGAGCTGATGGACTGGCTGTCGGCGACGCTGACGGCCATCGAAGCGCCGCTTGTTTCCGGCGAGAAATCCCACACGATAAGCGCAACTGCTGGCGCAGCCGTTGGCTTGGTGGACGGGCGCGACGCGGAAACCCTGCTGCATCGTGCAAGCCTCGCGCTTCACCGCGCCAAGGAAGCGCATCGTGGCTGGTTTGCATTTTTCAAGACGGGGATGGACGAACTGGTGCGCCAGCGCGCCATGTTCGAGGGCGATCTGTGGACCGCCATTCGTGAAGACCAGATCAATCCGCACTTCCAGCCGCTTGTTGATCTGCGCGATGGCCGGGTGCGCGGCTATGAAATTCTTGCCCGCTGGACGCATCCGACGCGCGGACCTGTTCCGCCGAGCCAGTTCATTCCCGCAGCCGAGGCCAGTGGCGCGATTGGCGACCTGACATTCAATCTCCTGCGCAAGGCGTGCAAGGAAGCGGCGACGCTTGAGGGCGCGCCGCACCTGTCGCTGAACGTGTCTCCGGTACAGCTGGAGGAGGAAGATTTTGCGGCTCGTCTTCTGAAGGCGCTGGAGGCGTGCAGCTTCCCGCCCACGCGGCTTGAGATCGAACTGACGGAGGCTGCGCTGGTGACTGATCTGGACGCGGCGCGGGCAGTTGTGGACACGCTGCAGGCAAAAGGCGTTCGCGTTGCGCTCGACAATTTTGGCACCGGGCATTCAAGCCTGCTGCAACTCCGTCGCCTGCCGTTCGACAAGTTGAAGATCGATCGCTCCTTTGTCCGCGCCATGACGACGGACGAGGAAGCGGCGGTGATGGTGCGCACCATCCTGTCCATGGCAAAGAGCCTAGGGCTCGCCGTCGTGGCCGAGGGCGTCGAGACGGAAGACCAGGCGCGTGCGCTGGCCGGGCTCGGCTGCGACATGGCGCAGGGCTATTACTTCGGCCGTGCGATGGCGTCAGTGGAGCCGCGTCGCAAGGCTGTGAAGCCTGGCGCCAGCGTGAATGCACTGGCACCGGCCGTTGCGCAGCCCGCGACGGAAACGACGGCGGGCTGAGCCCTACATCCGCAGCCCGATTTCCTTCAGCCGGATCTCCAGGAAGTCCTGAGACTTGAGCGGCTCCGGATAGCGGTTGGGTCTATCCGGCGTGATGCAGCCGGGCAGGGTCTTGATCTCGTAATCCGGATTAAAATGCAGGAAGAACGGCGTGGAATAGCGCGGGAAGCGCGAACGCTCCGGCTTCGGGTTCACCACGCGGTGGGTTGTCGACGGCAGGACGTGGTTCGTCAGGCGCTGCAACATGTCGCCCACGTTGACGACGAGCGAGCCCGCCGGCGGATTCACGCCAAGCCAGCTGCCATTGCGATGGAGC
>JAVBYB010000456.1 GCA_030824255.1 bacterium | reverse complement strand
GCCCTCGACTACGTGCTGACACGACAGGCGCACCGCCTGCTCGGCCTCTCGACGCACACCATCGAACGCACGCTCTACGAGCCGCCCGCCGATCGTGATGCGTTCAGCCAGCGCGCCCGTCACTTCCACCACTGCCTCGCAAACATCGACGCCGTCGCACGCGCTCTTGCCGAGGAACTCCGCCGCCTCAACATCAGCAAAGCCGAAGCTGAAGCCGTGCGCACGCGCCGCCCACTGTCGCCGCGCAAGTGGCGGCGTCGCCATCCGCGCCCTCGCGCGCCCGCCACAGCGGATCTCGCATCGCGCATGCACGTGCACGCCCGCGGCCCGCCCCAACGCGCCCTCGCTGTTTGACACCCCACTGTCCGTCGCCTCAGCAGCCTTGCTTCTGAGGGCGCCCGCCTATCCCCGCACCGCAGCAAATCTCGGAAACGCCCCAGTCTCGCCATTGACAGGGCGGATTACGCGCGTACTTTGAGATCAGATTACAGGTGTAGCATGACCCAGATCTCAGACGCCGAGAGCCGCATCATGGAGGCGCTGTGGCGGAAATCCCCGCTCACCGCCGAGCAGATCATTGCTGGCGTCGGCCCGGAGAATGGCTGGGCCCCCGCCACGGTGAAGACGCTCATCACGCGCCTGCTCAAGAAAAACGCCATCGCCGGCGCTAAGGAAGCGGATGGCTATTGCTATCGCCCGCTGGTCGCCCGCGCCCAGTATGTGCAGTCCGAAAGCCAGGGCCTGCTCGACCGTCTGTTCAAGGGCGAGATCGCCCCGCTGGTCGCCCACTTCGCCGAGAACCGCCGCCTGTCCGCCAAGGACGTGAAGCAGCTCAAGGCCCTCATCGCGAAAATCGAGGATGAGAAAAAATGACAGGTTTCGGCGCCCTCTTCCTCGAACTGAACATCGCCGCGGCTGTTGCGATCCTGTTCGTGCTGCTGGTTCGCCGGCCTGCCGCCCGCCTGCTCGGCTCGCACGCAGCCTACAGCCTCTGGGCCGTGGTTCCGGTTGCGATGATCGCCACGCTGATCCCGGAACGGACGACTGAAACCATCGTCGGCGAATTCCTGATCGGCGGCCTGCCCGCCAGCCATGCCCTCGCGCAAGCCTCCGAAAGCGCCTGGTTCGCGCCGCTCATGCTGACCCTCTGGAGCCTCGGCGCCATCGCCCTCGCCGCGCTCTTCGTTCGCCGCCAGCGCGCTTTCCAGAAAGACGCCGAGATCGGCCTCGCCGGTCCCGCCATCGTCGGCTTCCGTCATCCGCGCATCGTCACGCCCGACGATTTCACCAGGCGCTTCAGCCATGATGAGCGCAAGCTGATCCTCACGCACGAGCAGGTCCACCTCGACCGCAATGATGCGCGGATCAACGCGGTCGTCGCCGTCCTGCGTTGCGTCTTCTGGTTCAATCCGCTCATTCACATCGGCGCAAAGGCCATGCGTATCGACCAGGAACTCTCCTGCGACGCCGAAGTGATCGACCGCCGCCCCCGCGTCCGCCGCGCCTATGCCGAAACGCTGCTGAAGACCCAGCTCGCCTCTCGCCCACTCCCCGTCGGCTGCTACTGGCCCGCTGAAGCGCAGCATCCGCTGGCCGAACGCATCAGCCTCATCGCCGCCAAGCCCGTCTCCGCCGCGCGCCGCGCCGCCGCCACCGCCCTCGTTCTCGCTCTCACTGCGGGCGCCGGGTTTACCGCCTGGGCCGCCCAGCCCGAGCGCACCATCTTCCGCGAAACCGCCGACGTTCTGCTGCCCTTCCAGCCGATCCCGCGCGACGGTCAGGTCATTGACGGTGCAACACGTCCGATGCTGAAGCCCGGCTCCGTTGCCTGGCCGCGCGGCTCCTCCGCGCCATCGAGGCTGGGCAAGGCCGAAGTCGGCGCCGAGCTCTGCATCTCCAGCACCGGCGCGGTCGACAGCGTCGCGGTGATTGCATCCTCCGGCAATGCACGGATCGATGATCTTGCCGTCGGCGCGATGCGCAACATGAGTTTCGAGCCGGCCATGCACGGCGGATCGCCGATCCGCGTCTGTGGCCACCAGTTCTCGATGGCTTTCAACACGGCCGGCGCCGCGTCGTCACCACCATGACCTGACGCTTAGCCCGCCTCACATTTCTCACTGCTCACCTGCTCAAAGGAGGTCTCCATGTATGGAGCCATGAGAGAACACGCGCCGTCTTCTACCCGCCTCGCCGGCCTCGCCAGCGCTACGGCGATGACCTTGGCGATGGGCTTTGCTCTCGCCAACGGCATGGGAAACTACATCGCCGCCAACCTGCCCGATCCGATCATCTACGTGCCGCTGCCCGACGCGCCACCCTCCGAACCGCCGCCGCTGACCAGCGACCCGCTCGACGTCTCCAGCGACGCCAGCCTGCTTGCTGTCGATCCCGTCGTGCTGCTCGATCGCTTTGAAGTGGATAATCCTCCGATGACCGGCACGCTCGATCCGCCGCCGCGGAAGCCCGCAGCCACGAGCAACACCGCAACTCCAACGCCGCCAAAGCCGCCTGTGCGAACCAGCGCCATCATGCTGCCCGCAGCATCGCCGGCCTATCCCGTCTCGGAAGTGCGCAAGGGCAATCAAGGCATCAGCTCGCTCGACCTTTGCCTCGATGCGCGCGGCCGCGTGACATCCGCCGCGCTGATCAGCAGCAGCGGCCACCCCGCGCTCGACAACGCCGCCCTCAAATGGGTGCGGGATCGGAAGTTCACACCAGCCAAAGTCGATGGCGCGCCGCAGGCGATCTGCGGCCACGCCGTGTCCTACGAATGGAAGCTCGACAAACGCTGACCGCTTGAGCCTCGCCCCAGTAAGGCGAGGCGGGCCGGACCGCCAGGACGCCCCACGTTCCGGCTCGGCCCATTTCGACTGCGCCCCGTCCCACATGAGACGGGGCGCATTTTTTTAGCGCGCGCCCTTCGCGCCATCGATCACGCCACGACGCAGGCGAACCATCCCGCGAATCCAGCGATCATAATCTCCCGTCTTGCGCTGCATGTAGGTGACGACCTGTTCGTGCGGCAGGATGAGGAAAGTTTCAGCACCCAGCCCCTTCACAACAGCGTCGGCGACATCATCTGGAGACAGCACGCCGTCGACATTCTGCGAGCCGGCCGCTCCACCCAGCATGGGAGTGTCCACCGCCTGGGGGCACAACAGCGAAACGCCAATGCCATTTTCTTTCGAGGCGATGGCGAGGTGCTCGCCGAAGCCGATGGCGGCATGCTTGGTGGTGGAATAGACCGCCGAGCCGATCTGGC
>JAVBYB010000145.1 GCA_030824255.1 bacterium | reverse complement strand
GCCCTGACGCTCGCCGGGTGCTCGCCCTCGACAGGGCCGGCCCCCGTCGCGTCGACCGCGCCCACAATCCCGGCTTACGCCTATGACGTCGTGGCGACCTATCCGCACGATCCGGCCGCGTTCACGCAGGGCCTGCTGATCGAGGACGGCCAGCTTTATGAAAGCACCGGCCAGCTCGGCACGTCCTGGGTCCGCAAGGTCGATCTCGCGACCGGGCAGGTGCAGCAACAGTATGTCGTCCAGCCGGAATATTTCGGCGAGGGCATGGTGATCTGGGGCGACCGCATCATCACGCTCACCTGGCAACACCAGAAGGGCTTCATCCTCGACCGCAACACGCTCGAGCTCAAGGGCGAGTGGGTCTATCAGGGCGAAGGCTGGGGCCTGACGCGCGACGACACGCAGATCTACATGAGCGATGGCACCGCGCAGATCCGCAAGCTCAATCCCGAAACGCTGGAAGAAACCGGCCGCATCGACGTGACCATGAACGGCCGCCCGGTCGGCAAGCTCAACGAACTGGAGTTCGTGAAGGGCGAGATCTGGGCCAACGTGTTCGAAACCGATCGCATCGTGCGTATCGACCCCGCCAGCGGCGCCGTGACCGGCGTGCTTCATCTCGGCGGCCTGCTCACGCGCAATGAGCGCAGCAAGACGGATGTCCTCAACGGCATCGCGTGGGACAAGGCGAACGACAAGCTCTATGTCACCGGCAAGCTCTGGCCGAAGCTGTTCGAGATCAAGGTCAAGGATCCGGCGGCCCCCGCCACGCCATGAGGCCGCTGGCCGCAATCGTTCTTCTCGCGCTCGCCGCCTGTTCCGGCGAGCCTGCCAGCCCCGAAGCCGAATTCCAGCGCGAGCTGGCGAAGGCAAAGGAAGACGCGCGCGCCAGCCTGCCTTTCTACTGGGCGCGTTTCGCCGAACCTTTCGAAGGCGATTTCGATTTTTCGCTGAAGGCCGCGCTCCCGCGCCGCGACGGCCAGTCCGGCGCCGAAGATGTCTGGGTCGATTACATCGCCCGCGCCCCCGACAAGATCGTGGGTGAGCTCGCCAACCAGCCGAATTATCTCGGTGACCTGCAGAAAGGCGCGATCGTCGAGTTTCAGGACAACCAGATCGTCGACTGGGCGTTCTTTTCCGGCGACAGGCTGCTCGGGCATTACACCACGCGCGTGCTGCTGCCGCAGATGGATTCGCTGCAGCAGGAATGGTTGAGGGCGATGCTCGCAGCCAGCCCGACGGGAGACGAGTGATGAGCATTCCCCGCCTTGTGATCGTCGCCTACAGGCCGAAGCCGGGGCAGGAGGATGTGCTGCTCTCCGAACTGCGCGACCACGCGCATTTCCTCCGCTCCGAAGGCCTCGCAACGGATCGGCCCGCCACGCTCATGCGCGCGAAGGATGGCGCGATGATCGAAATCTTCGAATGGGCTTCGCCCGCCGCTATTGAACAGGCGCACGCCAATCCGCGCGTGCAGGCGATGTGGGCCCGCTTCGCTGCCTGCTGCGACTACGCCCCGCTCAATTCGCTGGCGGAAGCCGGCGACATGTTCGCGGAGTTCGAGCCGGTCGACATTCATCTCGCGCCAATCGTCCAGCCCGATCCGGACAAGCGCGCGGAGTAGGGCTTACCGCGCCTTCAGCCCGTGCTGCTTCATCCGCCACACAAGATGTTCGATCCGGTCCTGCCCGAAGAACGGCTCGCCCTCGAACACGAATAGCGGCACGCCCCAATGTCCCGCCGCATCCTGCGCCGCTTCGTTCTCCGCGATCACGGCATCCAGCCGCGCCGCCTCCGCTTCCGCATCGCGCTCCAGCGCCGCGCCATCCAGTCCGGCAATCTCTGCGCACGCCGCCAGTCGTCCGCCTTCATGCCAGTTGTCCGTCTCGCCGCTCCACATCATGAAGCTGGCCGTCCGCACGAA
The DNA here is from genome assembly GCA_030824255.1 of bacterium. Lineage (GTDB taxonomy): Bacteria > Pseudomonadota > Alphaproteobacteria > Caulobacterales > Hyphomonadaceae > UBA7672. The sequence continues at coordinate 1,348 of JAVBYB010000145.1, read as the reverse complement.
CGCAAAGCCCCGCCCGCGCTCCGTCGCCAGCGCGCCCAGCCGCGACACGCGCATGATGTAGGGCTGTTCGGCCGCCACCTCCCGTGTCTCGCGCGTCTGAACGATCGGGTCCGGCCGCGGCCAGCGATAGGGAATGCGCGCCATCTCCGCGATGCGCTTGGTGTCCTTCGCCAGATAGGGCGGCCATAGCGGGTTCACCTTTTGAAAGAACCCCGGAATCCGCACCGCGATCGGCCGCACGATCCGCATCCGCGCCTCGACATCGTACTGCGCCATCACGGCCTCGATCTGCGGCATGGCGAGGTAGGAGTAGGGGCTGCGGAACGAGAAATGGAAATCGAAGCTGAGCGTCATGCACCATCGTTAGCGTGGCGGCGGTTTGCCGACGAGGGGCGCCGTCGGGAAGCCACGCGGGACCGGGCTTTCCGGCCCTGCGGGTCGTCCCGGCAAGATCATGCCAAAACCCTTGCCTTTGCCCCCGTTCCGCTGCACTCACGCACCCAATTCCGCGACTGCGAACAAGGCCAAATGCCCCAGCTTCTGCTTGAGATCCTGTCCGAGGAAATTCCGGCCCGCATGCAGGCGAAGGCCGAGGCGGATCTCGTCAAGGCGCTGATGGACGGCCTCACCGCCGCCGGACTAATTCCCGAAGGAATCAAGGGCTTCTCCGGCCCCCGCCGCCTCGTCGCCGTGGTCGAGGGCCTGCCGGTGAAGTCCGCAGACGTGGTGGAAGACGTCATCGGCCCGAAGGAGGGCGCGCCCGACGCCGCCATCCAGGGCTTCCTCAAGAAAGCCGGCCTGACTGATATCGCCCAGGCCCACGTCCACGAGGTTCCCAAGAAGGGCCGCGTCTACGTCGCGCACCTCGCCAAGCCGGGCAAGCAGACGGCCGATGTGATCGCCGCCCTCGTGCCCCAGATCATCCGTGGCTTCCACTGGCCGAAATCCATGCGCTGGGGCAATGGCGATCTCCGCTGGGTCCGCCCCATCACCCGCATCCTCTGCACCTTCGATGGCGAGGTCGTTCCCTTCGAGATCGAAGGCATCAAGTCCGGCAACGAGACGGAAGGCCATCGCGTGATGGGCCGGGGCCCCTTCAAGGTGCGCCGCTTCGACGACTATGAAGACGTGATCCGCAACAAGGGCCGCGTCATCCTCGATCGCGAAGAGCGGAAAGAGATCATCCTCACCGACGCGAAACAGCTGTGCGCCGCGCAGAACCTCGAACTCGTCGACGACATCGGCCTGCTCGAAGAAGTCGCTGGCCTTGCCGAGCACCCCGTCGTCATCATGGGCGACATGGACGCCAGCTTCCTCGATCTCCCGCCCGAGGTCATCAAGCTCTCCA
>JAVBYB010000095.1 GCA_030824255.1 bacterium | reverse complement strand
ACCAGCCCGCCTGCCGTATCGCCCGGCGCGACAAACGCCGGCGAATGGCGCCTCTCCGGCCGCGCCATGGCGGCAGCTGCAGACAAGCGCGCGGTGGAAGCCGCGATCGCCGCGATGAATGCCGGCGGCAGCGCCGTGGACGCAGCGATCGCAGCGCACGCCGTGCTAGGCCTTGTCGAGCCGCAAAGCTCGGGCATCGGCGGCGGCGGCTTCATGGTCGTCTATGATCGCAAGACAGACACCACCACCGTGTTCGATGGCCGCGAGACCGCGCCCGCAACAGCAACGGCCGACTACTTCACCGTCAACGGACAGAATCTCGGCTTCGGCCAGGCCATCGCATCAGGCAAATCCGTTGGCACGCCGAGCGCCATCGCCCTCTACAAGGCGGCGCACGACAAATACGGCAAGCGCCCCTGGGCCGAGAATTTCAGCACGGCGATCAAGCTGGCGGACGAAGGCTTCATCGTGACGCCGCGTCTCGCCAACGCGCTCGGCTCGAACTTCTACAAGAACGGTCCGCTCGCGAAGAACGCCGCGACGGGCGCCTACTTCTATCCGAATGGCGTCGCCCTCGCCGTGGGAGACCGTCGCACCAATCCCGAATACGCCGCCACGCTGCGCACTGTCGCGAAGGATGGCCCCGCAGCATTCTATTCGGGCAAGATCGCGAACGACATCGTCGCCGCCGTCCACTCCGGCGACATCCAGGGCGAGCTGTCGCTGAAAGACCTCGCCGACTATCGCGTCCTGCAACGCGAAGCCGTGTGCGGCCCGTTCCGCGAGTACAAGATCTGCTCGGCGCCGCCATCCTCTTCCGGCGGCGTGGCGATGAACCAGATCATGGGCCTCTACGACCTGATCTCCGCCGCCAGCCCCGATGCAACACCCGAGGCGAACCTTCGTGACTTCGTGCTCGCGCAGCAGCTCGGCTATGCCGACCGCGATCATTATGTCGCTGATCCCGGCGCCGTGACGGTGCCGGTCGCCGATCTCATCAACCCCACCTACCTGAAGGCGCGCGCGACGCAGGGTTTCAAGCCTGGCGACGCGCCGCAACCGGGCGATCCCGGCGCCGTGCTGCATGGCAAGCCGATCATCGACATGTGGGGTCGCGACACCAACAACGCCTCGCCGGGCACGACGCACCTCTCCTTCATCGACCATGAAGGCAACGCCGTCTCCCTCACGGCCACGGTCGAAAGCGGCTTCGGCTCGCAACGCTGGACCAACGGCTTCCTGCTCAACAACCAGCTGACCGACTTCACGCGCCCGCCGACCCTCGGCGGCAAGCCGGTCGCCAACGCGCCGGGACCGAACAAGCGCCCGCGCTCGTCCATGTCGCCCACCATCGTGTTCGACAAGGCGGGCGAGCCCTTCATGATCACCGGTTCGCCGGGCGGGAACTCCATCGTGGGCTATGTCTCGAAGACGCTTGTGGGCGTGCTCGACTGGGGCATGACCGCTCAGGAGGCGAGCGCCGCGCCAAACATCGTCGCGCGCGGCCCGATCGTCAGCGTCGAGATCGCCGACGACATGGGAAAGAAATGGGCACAGCAACTCACCGCTGCAGGCTTCAGGATCCGCGAAGTGGCTGGCGAGAACTCCGGCCTCAACATCATCGTCGTGCGACCTGATCGTCTCGAAGGCGGCGCCGACCCGCGCCGTGAAGGCGTTGCGGTGGAGTCCGTGCGCTAGACGTTCAGCCTACCGCGCTTCCTGTCTGCAAGTTCATGAACATGACGGGGTTCCATCGGAACTCCCCGATCCCCTTCACGTTGTGTGGGCAGTGCGGCGCCTTCCGGCGTTGCTCATGAAGATTTTGAGGAGAGAACATTGACCCGAGCAAAACTTCCGATGCTTCTGGCGGCGTCTGTCCTGGCGCTCGGCTTTGCAGCCTGCGCGCCGGAAAACCCCGCTGCTGAAGCTGTTCCCGTTGAAACGGCCGTTGATGGCACGACGACTGAAACCATCGCTGACAACACGTCGGTGAACTTCGTCGAGAAAGCCACGCTGTCGAACATGTTCGAAGTCGAGGCTGCCAAGATCGCGCTTGAGCGTTCTCAGGTTCAGGCCGTGAAAGACTTCGCGCAGATGATGCACGATGGCCATACGGCTTCCATCACCGAGCTCGGCACGCTGTCCACCGCTGCTGCGGTCGCCCCGCCGATCGCGCTCGACAACGACCACACGGGCAAGCTTGAAGCCCTGCGTAACGCTTCGGTCGAAGACTTCGACGACGTCTACATCGACCAGCAGACCGAAGTGCACGAAAACACGCTGAACCTGCTGAAGGACTACGCGTCCAACGGCAAGGATGCTGGCCTGCAGGCCTTCGCGATGAAGATGGCCCCGACGGTTGAAGCTCACCTCACGCAAGTGAAGGCGCTCGACAAATCGCCGGCCGACGACATCACGAAATCGCCCAGCGAGAGCTGATCGCGACACGGCTATGATGTGATCGCCGCCGATTGCGATGACATCCATTCGAGGGCCCCGGAGAAATCCGCGGGCCCTCGTTTCGTTCGGCCGCCGTTGTCGTGCCCCGGCGGAGCTGGGGAAGGTGACATGCAAAGCATGACGGCAGGGGCTGCCCGCGAAGCACGCGGATCAAGAAGAAAGCCGACTCTGATCGCTTGAGACCTAGCCGGCCGCCGGCACACGCAGCGTGAACGTCGCGCCCGTCTCACCATTCGTCGTCAGCGTGAGATCCCCGCGCATGCCGCGCGCCAGTTCGCGCGCGATAGCAAGACCCAGCCCTGCCCCGCCTCGCGACGCCGACCCGGCAAACGGCTGGAACAGGCGATTTACGACAGACGCCGGCACGCCCGGCCCGTTGTCTGAAATCTCCACCACGGCGCAGCTGCCATCGCGGAAGAGGCGCGCCTGAATGCGCCCGTGGCTGGGGCGATCCTTCTGGTCCTTGATCGCACGCGCCGCGTTGCGCACCAGGTTGGCGACGAGGCGATGCACATGGTCTGGGTCAGCCGTTGCGTTCACCACGTCCGGCGCTTCGATGCGCCACTCGATGCCGCTGGAGCCGGCAAGTCCTTCGGCTGCCGCTTCATCGATCAGGGGAACAAGGTTCACGATCGCAAGGTTGGGCGCGGCGGGTTCGGTGCTTGCGTGGCTCAAGGTTGCTTCGGCCAGGTTCACCGCGCGCTGGATCGCACGCTCAAGACGCGGGGCGGCGCGCTTGACGCGCGGATCGTCGGATTCTGAAAGTCCCTCGGACACGATCTGAGCCGCCGACAGCGAGTTGCGCAGGTCGTGGT
>JAVBYB010000333.1 GCA_030824255.1 bacterium | reverse complement strand
GAGGCAGCCAGAGCAGGTTTTCGGCGTGCGTGTCGCGGAGGATAAGGGCGCGGGGAAAATCCTCTGCCTTGGCGATCAGGTTCTCGCGCACCCGCTCCCAGCGCAGGCGCGTCTGTTCACTGATGCGGATGGCGAGGTCGCGCTGTGGCATCCATTCGGGGAAGAGGTCGATATTGGCTGACAGGGCGAGGTGATCATAGTCGAGGATCGGCCATTCGCCGCCACGATAGGGCAGCATCGCAGGCGCGGGCGCGCGATGCACGGCGGCGAGCACTTCGCCAGCGCCGGCGTAGAGCGCGATTTCGTCGCCGCCCTTCATGATGACTTCGGCGAAGAGATCGTCGCCCAGGTCTTCGAGCAGGGCGAGGCCGCGCGGCAGGTTCTGGTCGATCACTTCGGGTGCGGAGAGGCCGAGCATCCTCAAATACTCGGAGACGGCCGCGAAGGCTTCGACGCGCGAAGCGGCAAGGCGCGAGATGGCGTTCCAGCCGAGCTTGAGGCGTTCTTCCTCGTCAGCGCCCGGAGGACAGGGGACGGATTCAAGCGGCGGCGCATCCATCAGCATGGCCGTTTCGGTCTTGCGGCGCAGGCGCTCATAACGCCGCGTGGACGCATCCGCGTTGAGCGGCGTGCGGGCGGCGGCGCCCCAGCCTGCCTGGTCCAGGAATTCCTGAATCTCGGTCGCGCGCAAATTGTTACTCATGGTTTGACTCGGGGATGCTTGAATCAGGGAAGGGGACGCCAGTCGCCATCGAGCCGTGTGCTCCAGTCGTCGCAATCTGTGAGATGGGCGATTCGCCCGGTCCCTTCAAAGGATAACCGAACTTCCAGCCGCGTATGCGGGAGATCGCGGCCAAGTCTTTCCGGCCACTCGATGACGCTGAGCCCCTCCGCAGCTTCCTCCAGTCCGAGTTCCCGCGCCTCGCCGGGATCTTCCAGCCGGTAGAGATCGAAATGCCAGACAGCCAAGCCGGGCGTGGCGTAGGTCTGGACGAGCGTGAAGGTCGGGCTGGGAACTTCGGTGTCCGGACCCGCCAGCGCCTGGATCAGGGCGCGGGCGAGGGTGGACTTGCCAGCGCCGAGATCGCCAAGGAGGGCAATCACGTCGCCCGGTCGCACCACGGCGGCCAGCCGTGCGCCGAGATCGGAGGTTTCGGCCTCAGTGGCCAGGGAGAGGGTCAGCGACGTCATTCGGCGTGGTTTGGCTGGTGGATCGGGGCCTGACAATGGTCTGGTGCATCACGTGATGCGACCGGTTCGCAATCGGTCTGTTCAGGCGGGCGCGCCATGCTATGACCGCCAGACTTCTGGAGGGAACCCGCCATGACAGGCGCGCCGCAGCGGATTGTTATCATTGGCGCCGGGCAGGCTGGCGGGCAGGCGGCCTATTCCCTGCGGCTGGGCGGTTTCGAAGGCGAAATCATTCTGGTGGGCGACGAGCCGGCGCCGCCCTATCAACGGCCGCCGCTGTCCAAGGCCTATTTCAAGGGCGAGCTGGAAGCGGACCGGCTGTTCCTGAAGCCGCTGGACTACTACGCGGAAAACAGGATCGAGCTGGTGACGGGCGATGCGGCCACGGCGATCGACCTGCCGGGCAGGCAGGTGGCGCTGGCGAGCGGGCGGCAGCTTGGCTGGGACAGGCTGGTGATTGCGACCGGCGCGCGGCCAAGGAAGCTGGCGCTGCAGGGCGCGGATCTCGACGGCATTGGCGAGCTGCGGACGCTGGCGGATGTCGACCGGCTGAAGAAGCTGGGCGTGCCGGGCGCGCGGATGGTGGTGATCGGCGCGGGGTATATCGGGCTGGAAGCGGCAGCGGTCGGCCAGCAGCTTGGGCTGAAAGTCACCGTGCTGGAGGCGATGCCGCAGGTCCTGTCACGTGTGGCGGGGCCGGAGATCGGCGCGTTCTATACGCATATCCACCGCGAGGCGGGAACGGACGTGCGGCTGGGCGCGCGGATCGAGGCGTTCGAAGGCGTTGGGGCAGTGACGGGCGTGAAACTGGCGGACGGGGAAGTGATCCCGGCGGATTTCGTGCTGGTTGGCGTTGGCGTGCTGCCGAACATGGAACTGGCGCTGGAGGCCGGGTTGATGTGCGGGAATGGCGTCGTCGTCGACGCGGCCATGCGGACCAGCCATCCGGACGTCTATGCCATTGGCGACGTCGCGTGGCGGCCGCTGGTCCATTATGGCCGGGAAGGGCGCCTTGAATCCGTGCACAATGCCATCGAGGGCGGAAAGCTGGCCGCAGCGGACATTCTGGGCAAGACGCCGCCGCCGCTGGAGGCGCCATGGTTCTGGTCGGACCAGTTCGACCTGAAGCTGCAGACGGCGGGGCTGTGGACCGGAGCGGACGAGCGGGTGGTGCGCGGCGAGCCCGCCAGCCGGGCGTTTGCGGTGTTTTACCTTAAGGAAGGCCATCTGATCGCGGTCGACGCGGTCAACTCGGCCCCTGAATACATCGTCGGAAAGAAGCTGGTTGCGGCGAAGGCGAAGGTTGCGCCCGGCGAACTAGTGGATAAATCCATATCGATGAAGGACATCGGCGCCCGCGCGTCGAACTAGGCCCCAGAAAGACTTCAAGGAAGACCATGCCGAAGATTACGTATGTGGACTCGTCCGGGACCGAGCGCACGGTCGAGGGCAAGAACGGCATGACCGTGATGGAAACCGCCATCAAGCACAACGTTCCGGGTATCGATGCGGATTGCGGCGGCGCGTGCGCCTGCGCGACGTGCCACGTCTATGTCGACCCCGCCTTCTCGGACAAGGTTGGCAAGCCATCGGCGATGGAACAGTCGATGCTCGATTTCGCCGAGAATGTGAAGGAAACGTCGCGCCTGTCCTGCCAGATCAAGATCCGTGAGGATCTCGACGGCCTGAAAGTGACGACGCCGGAAAGCCAGCACTAGGCTGCGTGGCTGCACGCCCCCGGCCATGCCGGTATTGCCCCGCTCCGGTGAGCGCCGCATGATGGCGGCCTCACACGAGGATCATGTCATGCGTCAGGTTTTTCGTTCCCTGCTGCTCGCCGCGTGCGCAGCGTTTGCGCTTGCCGGTTGTGGCGGCGATGCGGATGAGGCGGTAGCGACGGCCGAGCCGGCTGCCGGGGAAATTCTCGACACCTATGCGCGCAACATGGCCGATACGGTGGATATCGCAGCCAATCCGGATCTCGTGCAGCGCTTCTGCAAGAACGGGCTCGGCCGTCGCTACCGCCTCATCCGCATCGCCGCCACAACCGGCAAGCGCAAACGCTGCGCACGCGGCGAGCAGCAGGGAACGAAAA
>JAVBYB010000272.1 GCA_030824255.1 bacterium | reverse complement strand
CGCGCGAGCAGATCGGCCGCGATATCCAGAACCTGAAGGAGCACCTTCCATCATGACCACCGAAACAGACCAGATCGAGCAGGACATCAACCGCTCGCGTTCGGCGCTGAATGACACAATCGAACGGCTTGGCGGCAAGCTGTCGCCCGGACAGATGGTGGACGAGGCGATCGGCCTCGCACAGGGCCAGCTCGGCCAGCTCACGTCCAACCTTGGGAAGCAGGTGCGGGACAATCCGCTGCCGCTGCTGCTGATCGGCGCGGGCATCGGGATGATGGTGCTGAACAACATGAAGAAGGACGATGGCGCAAAGTCGCATGCGCTGTCGGAGGATGACTGGCGGGCAGAGCATCACTTCCGCAAGGTAGAGCATGTGCGCGCCTCCGCGCCGCGCAATGAGGGCGAGAGCGATCAGGCCTGGCGCGACCGCCTGCATGACGAACACGCCAAGGCGCTGGATATCAAACAGATGGCCGGCGAGGCGGTGGATGCGTTCAAGGCGCGTGTCCACAAGACCGTGGACGGCATGGAGCGCCGCGCGATGTCGGTGCGCGAGGCCGTGTCCGGCGGCATGGCGAAGGCTGGCGCGTATGTGAGCGACCAGGCGCATCATGTCGGCGAGATGGCCTCGAACGCCAGGCACAAGGCGGGCGACATGTATGAAGAGAACCCGCTGGCGGCGGGTGCGATCGGAGTGGCGCTGGGCGCGCTGATCGGATCGCTGGCGCCGTTGAGCTCGCTTGAGCGCAAGAACCTGCAGGGGGTCGCCGATGGCGCCATGAAAGCGGGTGCAGACCTGGCGGAGCGCGGCGCGAATGCGGTGGAGAAGACCGCGGCCGGAATCGTTCACTAGCAGGTCAACAACTCGGCCGGTCCCTCCGTCCCCCCGCACATGGACCGGCCACAACGGGCGGATGCTTCGGCATCCGCCCGCTTTGCTGTCTGACGTGATCGGGGGGTGCGGATGCGCAACCATTCGCCCCCTTTGCGTTGCACGTGGCGCCGCAGCACCGTCATGGAACTTTTGCGCGGCTGACGTCGAAGCGTCATGCGGCTGATCCCGGACTGTCACGCAACCGGCCTACGCCCCGGCCCGCGACCGGCCCCGCAAGCAGCAAGGCCCGGCGCAGAACCCAAGGGGTGTTTCGTGAAGATCAAACTTCTGATGAGCGCAGCGATCGCAGCGCTCGGCGCAGGACAGGCGTGGGCGCAGTCGGCGCCGGAGACAGCGAGCGAGGCGCCGACCAACGTCGTCGTCATCATCGGCCAGGGCGAGACGCGCCAGGTGCAGACGCTGACGGCGGACGACCTCCAGCTGGAAGCAGCCGGCACATCCGCGATCAAGCTGATCGAGAGCCTGCCGGGCGTGAACTACACGGCGGCCGATCCGTTCGGCAATTACGAGTGGGCGGTGAACATCAACATCCGCGGCTTCCAGAAGGACCAGCTGGGCTACACGCTGGACCGCGTGCCGCTGGGCGACATGAGCTATGGCAACTACAACGGCCTGCACATTTCGCGCGCGATCATCTCCGAGAACATCGGCAAGGTTGAGCTGGCGCAGGGCGCAGCGTCCCTCGCGACGGCCTCGACTTCCAACCTCGGCGGCGCCCTCGCCTTCATTAGCCGCGCACCGGACGACAATTTCGGCGGCGAGATCGCGCTGACGGCCGGATCCGAGAACATGTTCCGCGGTTATGCGCGCCTTGAGACCGGCGCGATTGATGCGATCGGCGGCGGCAAGGCTGCGATCTCCTATGCCAACCACACGCAAGACAAGTGGAAGGGCAATGGCGAGCAGACGAGCGAGCAGCTCAACGTATCGTTCGAGCAGCCGGTCGGACCGGGCGTGCTGTCCGGCTACTACAACTGGTCGAAGCGGCGCGAGCAGGATTATCAGGATCTCTCGCTCGCGATGCTCAGCCGCCTTGGCTATGAGTGGGACAATTTCGCGCCGGACTGGAACCTGGCCCAGCTGGTGGCGGACATCGCCAACAATCGCGGCGACACCGGCGCGCCGGTGACCAATATTGGCGCCGGCACGGTCTACCCCTCGCCGGTCGCGACGGTGGACGATGCCTATTACGACGCAGCCGGCCTGCGCGACGACGAACTGGCCCGTCTGTCCTACGACATCGACTTCACCGACGACCTCAGCGGCTCGGTGACCGGCTACCTGCACACGAATGAAGGCCAGGGCATCTGGTTCACGCCTTATGTCAGCCCGTTCTCGTTCGGGTCGACGGATACGACACTCTCGCCGATATCGGTCCGGACGACCGAATACGACATGGACCGCAAGGGCGTGCTCGGTTCGCTGACATGGATGCTGGGCGATCACACGATCGAGGGCGGGTTCTGGGTTGAAGAGAATTCGTTCGACCAGGCGCGGCGGTTCTACGCCAACACGCGGGCGGCCCCCCGGCCGACGCTGGAGTTCATGCGCAATGCGTTCGCGACGCAGTGGGAGTACGCCTACGACTTCACGACGCAGATGTTCTACGTGCAGGACACATGGGACGTAACGAACGACATCTCGGTTTCGGCGGGGTTCAAGTCCGTGTCGGTGGAGATGACGGTCGACACGCTGGTCAATGGCTTTGCAGCGCCTGCCCCGGGGGCCAACAACGATCTCAATGGCGAGATCACCTCGGAAGACAACTTCCTGCCGCAGGTTGGTTTCACCTGGTTGGTGGGTGATGGCGAAGTGTTCGGCGGATACACCGAGAACATGCGCGCGCACACGCTGGCTCCGGCCGCCTCGCAGACGCAGTCGGGCTTTGATTTCATCAAGGCGAACACCGATCCGGAAAGCTCGAAGACGACGGAAGTGGGCTATCGCTACCAGAATGGCCCGTTCCAGGGCGTGGCAGCCCTCTACTATGTGAAGTTCGACGATCGGCAGATCGGGCTGTCTTCCGGCGCCGGAATCATCGGCAGCCCGTCGGTGATCAAGAATGTCGGCAGCGTGACGACACAGGGCCTCGAACTCGCGGGCTCCTATGACATCACGGATGAGTGGACCGTGTTCGGCTCCTACGCCTACAACGACTCGACTTATGACGAGGACGTGGTGGACGCCACGTTGCCGGCCCCGATCCCGACGGGCGGCAAGACGGTGGTGAACGCGCCGGAGCATCTGCTGAAAGCAGACCTCGGTTACGACAATGGCTCGCTCTACGGCAAGCTGTCGGTCGCCTACACGGGCAAGCGTTTCTTCTCGTACGACAACCTCGCCGAAGTCGACGCCTACACGCTCGTTGACCTCACGGCCGGCTATCGCCTTGG
>JAVBYB010000363.1 GCA_030824255.1 bacterium | reverse complement strand
TCGATCTTGGCGGCGACTATGAGCACAAGCTCTCAGGCCAGAACGCGCTGAAGCTGATCACGGTGAACCGCCTGGTGAACTGGCGGCCGCAGCAGCTGATCACGCAGAACCTCAACCCGCTGTTCGCCCCGCAAGTCCAGCAGATCGATGACTCAGACAATCGCGCGGGTGAGCACGTCTTGCGCGGCGTCTGGACCACAAAGCCGGATACGCAGCACACGGTCGAGCTGGGGCTGGAGGGCGCCTATAACTACCGGCGCGTGAACCGCGAAAGCCTGCAGGGGCCGATCGGCGGCCCGTTCGCCCCCGTTGCTGTGCCCGTGGCCTCGACAGAAGTGGAAGAAGACAGGATCGAGGCGTCAATCACGGATGTCTGGCGTGTCAGCCCGCAACTGACGCTGGAGGGCGGCTTCAATTACGAGGCTTCCACCATCTCGCAATCGGGCGATGTCGCCGTCGAGCGGGACTTCACCTATGCCAAGCCGCGCGTTGTCGCGACATGGAACCCCACGGCCGAAGACCAGTGGCGCCTCTCGCTCGTCCGCGATGTCTCGCAGCTCGATTTTGGTGACTTCGCCACGGGGCTCAACTCGATCAGCAGCTCCGCGAACGTGGGCAACCCGCTGCTCGTACCCGAACAGACGTGGAAGGCCAATGCGCAGTGGAAGCGACCGCTCGGCGAGCGCGGCTCGCTGTCGATTTCGGCTTTCTACGATGACATTGAAGATACGCAGGACTTCATCAACGCGCAGGACCTTGCTGCCTCCGGTATCGTTGTGCCGGCCTTCTGCCTCACGCCCGAGCCTGGCGCAGGCGCCTGCACCGCCATCGGCAACATTGGCGCCGGCACGCGCTGGGGCGCACGCATCGAGGCCACGCTGCCGCTGGATTCAGTGGGCATCGGCGGCGGCTTGCTGAAGCTGAATGTCGGCGCCCAGGAATCCGAAGTGACTGATCCGATCACGGGCGAAGCACGCGAGATTTCCAGCGAGCAGGAATTCGACTGGCTCCTCGACTTCCGTCAGGATCTTCCGGCCTTGAAGATGGCCTGGGGCGCCAAGGTCAACAGCATCGGCCCGATCCCGAGCTATCGCGCCGACCGCTTCGAAGTGGTCGAGCCCAAGGATCCGAACGTCGATCTGTTCGTCGAGACGACCGCGCTGCTCGGCGGCATGCTCTTGCGCGTCACGGCGGCGAACCTGTTCGACGTCGCGAAGGAAACCGAACGCAACTACTACGTCACCGGCACCGACGAATTCCGCTCCTCTACCATGGGCGCGAACGTGACGGTGACAGTCGCGGCGGCGTTCTAGGCGAACTTCGCAAGCACGCCGCGCGCCGCTGCGCGCCCTGTCGCAAAACACGCCTGGAGCAGGTAGCCGCCTGTCGGCGCTTCCCAGTCCAGCATCTCGCCGGCGATGAACGTGGGCGGGTCGGTCTTCAGCGAGTAATCCGCGTTCACGCTGTCCCAATTGATCCCGCCCGCTGTCGAGATAGCCCGCTCGATGCCTGCAGGCTCCGTGAGGCGGATCGTGCAGCACTTGATGCGGCGCGCGAGCAGCAGCGCATCGGTCGGAAAGGGCGTGCGGCTGACATCCTCGCGGATCAGGTTCGCCGACAGCGGCGAAAGCCCCGCCTTGCGCAGGCGATTTGCCGTGGATGTCTTGGCGTCTGACGCCAAGCGTTCTGCAAGCTCCTCTTCGGATCTCTGCGGTGCGAGGTCGAGCGTAAGGTATGCGCGACCAGTCTGCGCGATAAACTCCCTGAGGGCGGACGAGAGCGCGTAGATCGCCCCGCCTTCAATGCCTTCACGCGTGATCAAAGCTTCGCCGCGAATTTTGTGATGATCCCAACCGGGCGAGAAATGGAATTCGGCTGGTTTCACCGGCTGCCCGGCAAACCGTTCGCGGAACACGTCCGACCAGGTCACCACAAAGCCGCTGTTCGCCGGCCGCATCGGCACGATGCGCGCGCCTCGCTCCGCGAAAGCCTCCTGCCACGAACCATCCGAACCCAGACGTGGCCAGCTCGCCCCGCCCAGCGCAAACACCGCCGCATCGGCGCGCGCAACACGCACACCCTCCGCCGTCTCGAACGTCAGCGCATCGCCATCCCACCCGGTCCACCGCGACCGCGTCACTAGCTCAACGCCCAGTTCGCGCAGCCGCGACAGCCACGCGCGCAACAGCGGCGACGCCTTCATCTGTTTCGGAAACACGCGCCCTGAAGATCCGATGAATGTCTCGATCCCCAGCCCCTCGCACCACGCGCGCAAAGCCTCCGGCGTGAACGCGCGGATCGCCGGCTCTAGCCGCGTCCGCGCCGGGCCATAGCGCCCAAGGAAAGCCTCCAGTGACTCAGAATGCGTCAGGTTTAGTCCGCCGCGTCCCGCCAGCAGGAATTTGCGCGCCGGGTTCGGCATCCGCTCATGCACGCTGACGCGCCATCCGGCTGCCGCCAGAAGCTCCGCCGCCGCCAGCCCAGCAGGGCCAGCGCCAACGATGATGGCTGTGCGCGATGTGGCGGTCATGCCGGCAGGCATGTGGACCAGACTGACGCAGGAGACAACTCGGCTGGGGATTGGCGCGCCTCGCGCCTCGCGCGGGAGGCGCGCAGTGTTGCGCCACCCCGCCAGCGGCCTAGCCTTGTTCCACGCGCGCATGAGTCGCGAAGCCGGGTTGAACGGGTGAACAGGCATGGCCGAAGCCATGGTAAATGCGGTGCGCCGGATCGACCTGTCGTGGGTGCGGATCGAGATCGGCCTGCTTGTCGGCGCCCTGATTCTGGGCGGCTGACATCTGCGGCCATTGCGCCAATTACGCTCTGTTAGGTTGACTTTAAGGGTTTTGACCCCGATATGGCCCTCGCGTTCTCATAAGAACGCTATCGGCGCTCAGGCTGCGTGAGGGTTCTCTGAGGAGGTCCCGGCCCGTTGAGCGCTCTGAAGAGATCGCATGAACGCCCGCACACGCCGGGCTTTCCCATAAAAGAAGCGCCTAGGCGGACCCGCATGAACGGGCGTCCGCGTGCGCGCATGTGAAAGTGCATTTTTTGACCCAATTTACGGACTTCGGTCTCAACGCTTCGATCGTCGAGGCGCTCGCGACCAAGGGCTACACCCAGCCCACGCCCATCCAGGAACAGGCAATCCCTGGCGTCATGGCAGGCCGCGACCTGCTCGGCATCGCCCAGACCGGCACCGGCAAGACCGCCGCCTTTGCTCTCCCCATCCTTCACCGCCTCGCGGCCAACCGGAAGCCGGCGCCGAAGCGCGGCTGCCGTGCGCTCATCCTCTC
>JAVBYB010000150.1 GCA_030824255.1 bacterium | reverse complement strand
GGGGCAATTTGAGCGCGCATTGTGCACTCTCAAAGCCTTAGTTGATCTAGCGGGCGATGATTATGCGGCATTGCCGTGCGTGGATCCGGTGATCCGTGCACGGCGCTACAAGCAATACGGCTAGTTGCGATTGCCGCTTTTCGGCGCCCGATATTCGATGCGCTTGCCGTCAGGCGTAATGCGCGTGCAGGGGTCCTGACGGACGTCGTTGATCCAGTTGCACTCGGCGCGCGACCCGTCCTTCATGAAGTCCGTGCCTTTGCCATTGCGCTTCCCGTTGGCGAAGAGGCCCTCGAAGTGGGTCCCGTCTGCGTAGGTGACGGTTACCATTCCGCTGAGCGCGCCCTCAGTCCAGACGCCATTCAGCGTTCCGCTCTGTGCGACCTCGACAGCCTGTCCGTGCGGCCGGTGATCGCGAAACTGGCCGGTGATCTTGCGGCCGTCCTTGAAGGTCAGCTCGCCGGCGCCGGCCTGCTCGTCATTGGCGAAGGCCCCGCGAAAGATGCGGCCGTCGCCGAATGTGACCGTGGCCTGCCCCTGCCGCATGTCGTTTACGAACGGGCCGATATAGGCATAGCCGCCGTCGATGCGAGCGAAGCGGCCATCGCCCTGGCGTTTGTCGCTGACCCAGTCGCCGTCATAGGTCCATTGGCCATCGGCCGTTGTGAACACGCCGTGGCCCTGACGCTGGTCGTCTTTCCATTCGCCGGCGTAAACAGAGCCGTCCTTGAAGCGCTGCGTGCCGCTGCCGTTCCGTTTACCGTTTAGGTAGCCGCCCTCATAGATCGAGCCGTCCGGGAAGATCATGCGGCCCTGGCCCTGTCGGACGCCGTTCACGAAGTCGCCGTCATAGCGCTCGCCGCTCGCCAGCGTTTCGATGCCGCGGCCATTGATCTGGCCCATCGTGTACGTGCCTTCGTAGATGTATCCCGTCGAGCAGGCGTAGAGGCCTTTGCCGTGCCGCTGGCCGCTGACGTAATTGCCAGTGTAGGTGCACCCATTGGCCAGCGTTTCGGCGCCTTCACCCTGGCGCACAATGTCTATGCCGAGCGACATGAGATCTTTCACGCCGCCCTTTTCGGCGCAGGCGCAGGCGATGGGCGATACGGCATAGGCGCCGCCGGGCGAGATCTGTCCGACAGCACGTTCGGGGGCGACGAAGGGTGCTGAGCCGCGCGTGCAGCTCATGGTGATTTCCCTCATGGTCGCCAGACCGGAAGCCTGGGAGTTGTTCAGCAGGCGAAGTTCGACGTTCGATCCGTCGCAACCGCGCGCCGGGGTGAGGCGCCACTGGACTTCGCGGCCGTCGGTCCAGCGCAGGCCGGTATTCCACTCAGGACCCTGCCAGGCCGCGGCGGCAAGCGGGAGGGCGACAACTGCGGCGGCGGCGGCAAGGGCCAGTCCAATGCGTGAAAGCCGGACTTTCCGGACGAGTGATCCCAGCATGAAAGAGCTCCCGCGACGCCAGACCCGAGTCATCCCCGGCCAGCGATTTTCATGGCCGATGAAGGCCGTCAAGTTTAGCCAAACTGTGGCGCGGAAAGGGCGTGCTGTCGTCTGCCGGGGAACCAGCGTCAATGCGCATGCGTTGGTGGGCAGTTGAACCCAAAACGGAGCCACCTCATGACCCGCACGATGCTGTACGCCCCCGCTGTCGCCCTGCTTGGCCTCGCCATGCTGACCGCTTGCGGGACGAATATGGAACAGCGCGCCGCGTCTGGCGCCGCAGCCGGCTTGGTCGTGGCGGGCCCGATTGGCGCTGCTGTTGGTGGTGCTGCCGGCGCGGTGGTTAACGAGGTCGAGGAAGAGAAGCCCAACTAAGGGCAAATGCCGGCAAACGCTTTGCCGGCAAGCACTGGCGCGCGAGGCGCGGTTTCGGCTAGTGTGGGCGTCCATAAAAGGACTGCCCCATGAACATCCGAAACGCCCTCGCGCTTGCTGTGTGTGCCTCCGCTGCAGTTGTGCTTTCCGGCTGCGGTACGAATATGGAGCAGAGGGCCGCCACAGGCGCGGCGACCGGCCTCATAATCGCGGGGCCAGTTGGAGCAGCTGTCGGGGCGGCTGTCGGCGCCGTCGTCAACGAGGCCGACGAAAAGAACTGACACAGTCTTTTGTTGAGTTGACGTTTGCGGACGCGGGAGCGGCCCGTTTGCAACGCTTTGCGAGAAGCATCCTCTTTCCACTGTCACATTAGGCGATTGCCCTGTTCGGGCTGACCCCGGGCCCGTATCCACGCCCGCCTGCCACTTTGCGGGCGTATCTGTGGAGTTTCCCCATGCCGCGTGCCGGTTTTCGTCTTCTGCCACTCGGGCTCGTGATCGCAGTGGGAGCCCCCGCGCTGGCGCAGGGAGGTGAAGGCGTGGGCCGTGTCGTCGTAACGGCAACGCGGCAGGCGGAAGCCGTGAACGATTTGCCGCAGAGCGTGGCGGTGCTGTCGGGCGATGAATTGCGTGCGGTGGATAGCGCAGAAGATATCGTTATGCGCCTGCCAGGCGTGCAGGCTGCGATCTCCAACGGGTCACAGACGACATTCCAGATTCGCGGCGTTGGCGCTGTAGACCATCAGGCGCTGACGCCAAGCGCCGCGGCCGTGAACATCGACGGTGTATTCCTCGCGACAAACGTTCAGTCGAGCCTGCTCGCTTATGACCTCGATCGCATCGAAGTTCTGAAAGGCCCGCAGGGCGCCGTTCAGGGGCGAAATGCGTCGAGCGGTTCGATCAACTTTATCACCGCGCGTCCGACTGATGCCCCTGAAGCCTACGCCGAAGTTTCCTACGGGCGTTTTGATCGCTGGGACGTGCAGGCCGCGGCGAGCGGGAAGCTGGCCGAGGGCGTGAATGGACGGCTCGCCGGGCGCTATCTCTCGCAAGATGCGACGCTTGAGAATGTCGGCGGACCGAAAGCGGCAGGCGGAATGCGGGACGAGTATGGCCTGCGGGGATCTCTGGGTTTTGATCTCGGTGAGGGGAGCGAGCTTCTGCTGCGCGCTCACGTGGAGGCGGACAATGGCGTGAACCCCGCGCCTTTGAACTCTGGACTGACGCTCGGAGATCACCAGATTTCTGTCGGCGCCGATGGCGTGCGCGGGACAGACAACGACTTCCACGGCATTTCGGCGGAATACACCACACGCGCTGGCGACTGGCGCATCACGTCGCTGACCGCTGTCGAGGCCTTCACGCAGAACTATGGCTTCGATTTTGACGGCCTGCCGGGCGCCATCGCCAACCTTTCGTATGATCGGGACTATGTGCAGCTGAGCCAGGAACTCTATGGCCGCACGGAATGGGAAGGCGGCC
>JAVBYB010000467.1 GCA_030824255.1 bacterium | reverse complement strand
GCGACTGTCGAGTTCGAGGATCGCGCGCTCGGGCCGGTAGACGCTCACGGCGTCGGCGGCGTGAGCGTAACCGGAATGCGCAGCGTGCGCGCAGGACCGGCCTCATCGGTGTCGGGGCTCAACGGCTTCGGCATGTCTTCCTTGAAGACGAGCGTGGCCGCCGTTTCCTTGTCGACGTTGAACACCAGCTCGGCGCGGAATTTCACCGGACCCGGATTGGTCCAGTTGTCAGGGGCCTGTTGCTGACCCGCTGACTCGGCAACTACCACGCCGTCGACTTCCAGCGTCACGGGAAACACGCCTTCGAACATCCAGTCATTCTGGACGAAGCCTTCGACGACCAGCGGGCTCGACACTGTGGCCTCTGGTCCCGGCGACGTCACCATCAGTTCGCCGTCCGGCGCAGGCAGTTCATCGATGCGCGCGGTCGGCTGCGTCGCGGCAGGCGTATCTGCCGGCGTCGCTTCCTGGGTCGTCTGGTCCTGCGGCGTGCAGGCGCCAAGCACCATCAGGGCCATCAACATGCGTTTCATCGATCGTGTCTCCTCGGGTCCGCAATCAGACCAGACTGGCATCAGAGTAGACCGGAAATGGCCGCCGCCCAAATACCGCCCGAATTGTGCGGCAGACAGTCACGCTTGGGGGACATATCCTCCGCACACGCAACGGAGCCACCCGGCAAATGAGGCGACAAATCCTAAGGTCGCCCCTGTGTCCACTCACAGGGGCCAATCAGCGCCCCGTGTTCTGGCTCGGCAGCGTCTGATCTCGCGACCTTGAACAATCGTCGTGCGCATGTTGCGCGCGGCTATGCTTGCGTCCTGCCTGACCGGCGGGATCGCGGGCGCTTGATCGGAGGAGACGCGGCCATGGTCGCGCAACTTTTTCAGCGCGCGCCTGAACGGGCGCGTCAGGCGACTCCGCTGCTGGCGTTCGTCGCCGGTGAATTCGCGGACGCTATCGCGCGTATCTGGCCCGCGCCGCACGGCGATTTCTTCGCCCTGCCGGCCGCGCGCCGTCACGCTGTGGCGCTTCTGGTCGCCGCGCATGACCGCCGCCAGTTCACGGAGGGCGACCTGCGCCGGCTGGTCGAATTCCAGCGTGACGCCGTCGTGGCTGAAGCGATCGCAGGCCCGCACGCCAGCGGCCTGATGCGCGCCCTCGCCAAGGCGGGGGAGCAGCTATGGGCGGTGGACGCCTATCACGCCTTCATTGGTCTTTTCGCCGAACCGATGGGAAACGAGGTCCTGCGTCACCTGGATGAAATCCGTCCGGATGCGTTCGAACCGATCGCCGCCCTGCCCGATGTCCTGCGTCTGGCGCCAATCGTTCGCGCGCTTCCGTGCGCAGCAGCGGCTGCGGACCTCGCTCGCGCCTTCCGTCTTGCGATCCTGATGCGCGAGGCCAACGCCGCCGCGCGCATCATCCGCAGTTGGAGCGCTGGCGGCGACACAGCGGCGCTTTTCCGCCGCGCCTCCGAAGACCTGACGCCGGACGTATTTCGCCCCGTCACGCCGCCGCCGGCTCTTGATGCTCCTTTCGTCCGCATTACCGGGCGCAAGCAGCTTGAGGCCACTGCGCTGGAATTCCGCAACTGTCTCGCCGAACAGGCAGGGCGCATCGCGGAGGGACGCATGGCGGCCTATGTCTGGCGTGGAGACCCGCTCGCTGCCATCGCAATCACGCGCGATGCAGCCGGCTGGCGTCTCGCCGAAGCGAAGGCGCCGGACAACGTCGATCTCGCGGAAGCGTTCCTGCGCCAGCTGGTCGCGCGCTTCGAAACGCTCGGCGTACGCTCCGGACCGTCTGTCCAGTCCGTTCAGGCGCGTCTCGACGACTGGGCCTGCGGCAACCGCTTTCTGGGCGCATACCGCCCCAGCTTCATCGAAAGCCTGTCTCTCGGCGATCTATGGAGCTGAATTCACGTGTGTTCCGCGATGGCGCAGGTGTCGCGGAACACATTGTTTTGGGAACAAATGCCGTACCCACGCGATTCCGAAGGCAGGAGGATCGTGTGTGCCCTGGCTCAATGAACATTGGACGAAAATAAAATCGGGTAGCCAGAAGGCCTATGTGGGAGCGCGTGAACGCATCCGGACGATCAAGTTTGAGCGTCCCTCCAACACGATACTGGTCTGGACCGGTTCGATCCTCGGCACATTCCTGGTTGCGTTCGTCACACTGAACATCCTGCTCGCCAACCCCCGCACAGGTACGCCCATGGTGAACTGGGCGATCGGTACGTTCGGCGACAAGGCCGCCCGCGTGCAGACAGGTCACCTGGAACATCCCTTCTCGAACAAGTTCGTCCTGCGAACCTTGTCATGGCCCGGAACCGTCAGGGCCAGGGAGATCGACGTGCACTACGATCTGTTCGGTTGGTTGCCGGGCCGCGTATGGGCCAATGAAATCCGTATGCTCGACGGCGAAATCCTCATTGCCAGCAAGAAAGACGATGAGCCCGAAGGCACATTCAACCCGCAGCAGTGGGTCAACCGCATCAATGCAACGAATGTGGATATTCGCTTCGCCGTCAACGATGAGCAGCGGACGATCAATATCGTCACCGCTCTGGGCTCCTTCGCCGATGGCAGTGTTGCGGCTGAAGCCGTGTCAGGCAGTAACCGCATCACGTTCGATGGTCTTCATCGCGATTGGGGAGGCTCTCTGAAGGGTCAGGTCACCGCGCGCGGAGACAACCTGAAAGACCTGGCCAGCATCGTGGGCGCATCGGCGCCGGATACGCCTCCGTTCAATCTGAAGGGAGAGCTTTCCATGCAGCCGCAGGCTTTCACAGTGGAAAACCTGTCGGGCCGCATGGGGGATAGCGATCTCGGTGGTCTGGTGAAGGTCAGTCTGGGGCAGGAGAAGCCATTTCTCACAGTGGCGCTGAAATCTAACAATCTCGATTTCGACGATCTGGGTGTGGTGTTCGGCATCCCCGTTGGCACGGGAGCGGGCGAAACAACCAACGTGGAGCAGGAAAAAGCCAAGGAAATCTACGACCGCTCCGCTCGCCTCATTCCGGATGCGCGCATCGACTTCACGCGACTCGCCGCCGTCAACGCCGACATTGATTTCGAAGCGGCCAAAGTGGTCGATGGCCCCATCGGGATAAACGCCATCACGCTGAAAGGTACGTTGCGCGACAGCATTCTCGACTTCGAACAGGCCTTGGTGAAATCGGGCTCGGGAGATCTGGACGCCAAGATCAGGATCGATGCCCAGAAAGACCCTGCCGATACGCGCGCCACGGGTACACTCAGCAATGTCGCCATCACCCGCATCATCCCGACCGACATGA